>JAJYDY010000005.1 GCA_021790455.1 Microcaldota archaeon
GTGTGAATCTGGTCGTTGAACTCATAAGCTATCGTCTCGTCGTTCATGTCCAGGGACTTTATTATCTCATCCCTGCTTCCGAACTTCTTGAATCCTGCCGCAAAGTCGAGCACATATGCTTTTCCGTCGAATTCGTAGTAGGTAAAGACCTTCCTCAAACCCTCCTTCACGCAGACGAACACCTTTGCTGATGGGTTGCCGAGGTCTATCAGCAGGCTTGCAAGCAGTATGTTCCTGTCCATCACGTCCCCGACGCCGAAGGTGAGCGTTTCCTCCGGGGACAGCCAGAACTGGAGGGGGAGGGCTGCGTCTTCTATGCTGTTCTTTATGAAGTAGAACGCGCTGATGCTCGCCTCGTAGAAGTTTATCTTGTAGTTGTAGACGCCGAAGCCCTTCTTTATGTCGTCAGCTTTCTTCATCACCATCTCGTTCTTCGGAGTCACGAGAGCAGGGAGCTCCGCTACCGATATGTGCTCCATCTCTTCGATGTAGTCTTTGTACCTTGACACTATTGCGAGGTAGAGCTGGTTGAGTTTCATCTCCTTCTCCAAAGCCCTATCGGTAGCTTCTGACACTGCTATCCACCCCGATATTATATTCGATGCAAAGAGCCAAATATCTTGTCTTCCATGCTTTCTGGTCAGCATCAAGATAGAAAAAACCCTGATGGAGCTGGGCTCTTCATATGTCGGAAAAAGAAATAGCTGAAATGTACAATAAAATGGCCAGCCACTGGTACAAGCTTAGGATAAAAAAGAAGGTAATGAACGAGCTTCTTGATATGCCTGCAATGCTTTCGCTTTTGACCAAAATAAAAGGCAAGAAGGTGCTCGATCTAGGATGCGGACCTGGAATTTATTCAAAGATACTGAAATCCCGCGGTGCGAAAGTGTGGGGAATAGACCTGTCAGAAAGAGAGATTGAAATAGCAAAAGTGCACGCAAATGGCGTCGATTTCAAAGTAGGGAATGCATATGACCTGCCATACAAATCGGGCTTCTTTGATATAGTTGTGAGTGCACTTGTCGTAGACCACTTCAAGACACCCAGGGTTGCATTCTCTGAAGTAAGGAGGGTGCTGAAAGACGGCGGCACGTTCCTCTTCTCGATATACAACCCAGTTGTGAATGCAAGCAGGCATATCAAGGGAAGGCCGAGGAACTATAGACGATTCGAAAATTATTTCGATGAAGGTGAGAGGCACTCTAGATGGTTCAGGAAGACCAGAAGCGAAGTAAACATGCCATATTACCACAGGACATATCAAACATGGATAGGGACCATAGTAAAGAGCGGTTTCATGATAACCGATTATATCGACACCAAGTTGCCACCCACACGCCCGCATGGAGTGACAAAAAAGCAATATGATTCCTACAGATTCACGCTCAAAATGCCGCACGTTGCAATCTTCAAGGTCAGCGCAATCTGATTTTTAATAGTGCTATTCTATATATTCCTGATAGGGCATGATAAACAGGACCATTGCTGATATTTTCAACGAAATCGCAGCCATGCTCAGCCTCGACGAGAGGCCGACAGCGCGGTTTGAGGTGCGGGCCTACCAAAAGGCAGCCCTCACAATCGGGATGATGCAGGAGCCGATAGAGGACATCTACAGGAAGGGAGGAGTAAATGCGCTTATGGAGCTTCCAGGAGTCGGCAAATCAATCGCAGGGCATATAGAGGAGTATATCAAGACAGGCAGGATCAAGAAGTACGACGAGCTCAAGAAGAAGTACCCTATAGACATGGCAGGCCTCACCTCGATATCAGGCATGGGCGCGAAACGGGCGATGGTGCTGTACAGGAAGCTCGGAATCAAGGACATCGACGACCTGAAGAGGGCGCTTGCGCGGCACGAGATAAGGGCTCTAGATGGATTCAGCGAAAAGAGCGAGGCGATAATCGCAAAGGGCCTCGCATTCAGGGAGACCAGCAAGGGGAGGATGCTCATATCCGATGCTCTGCCTGTCGGTGAGGGGATAGTGAAGGCGCTCATGGACAGCGGGCTCGTCGAGAAGGTCATGATGGCGGGGTCAGCGCGGAGGATGAGGGACACTGTCGGCGACCTGGACATCCTTGCCATATCAAAGGAGGGCCAGAAGGTGATGGACTTCTTCACCAAGCTTCCGGAAGTCTCCGGGATTGTCGCGAAGGGGCCGACCAAATCCACGGTCAACCTTGACATCGGGATGTCATGCGACCTTCGCGTGCTAGAGCCGCAGAGCTTCGGCGCAGCGGTGCAGTACTTCACAGGCAGCAGGGACCACAACATACAGACGCGGACAATCGCGGTGAAGAAGGGATACAAGCTCAACGAATATGGCCTTTTTGACAGAAAGAATAGGAACATAGGCGGCGCAGAGGAGGAGAGCATCTACGAGAAGCTTGGCATGCAGTGGATGCCGCCGGAGATGCGCGAGGCGCGCGGGGAGGTGGAGCTTGCGCTGCAGCACAGGATTCCAAGGCTTGTGGAACCGAAGGACATGAGAGGGGACCTGCACAGCCACACGAAGGCGACAGACGGCGACAACACGCTCGAGGAGATGGCAGCCGCAGCCATGAAGCTCGGATACGAATACATCGCAAACACGGAACACACGAAGAGCCTCTATGTAACCAAGGGGATGAACGACAGGCAGTTCGACGCGCACTTCAAGAAGATAGACAAGTACAACGATTCGCTGAATGGGAAGTTCAGGATCCTGAAGGGCGCCGAGATAGAGATCCTCAAGGACGGCTCCCTTGACCTTGCCCCTGCCACTCTCAAGAGGATGGACTGCCTGGTCGCATCCGTGCACTCAAACTTCAATATGCCTAAGAAGGAGATGACTGAGAGGGTGATCAAGGCCCTAGATTCGGGGTACGTGCACATACTCGGCCATCCAACCGGCCGCGTCATAGGCGTCAGGTCCGCCTATGATATAGACCTCGAGAAGGTCGCAGAAGCTGCTGGGAGGAACAGGGTCGCGCTGGAGGTGAACTGCCTGCAGAGGTTCGACCTGAATGACACCAACATACTGCTGACATCGAAGTACAAGGTCAACTACGCGGTCAACACGGACGCGCACCAGACGGGCCACTTCGCGTTCATGAGGTATGGCGTAGGCACGGCGAGGAGGGGCTGGCTTGCAAAGGAGCAGGTTATAAACACCCTTCCGCTGGAAAAACTTCTGAAAACGCTCCACAGATGAAAGTTTAAATACCCTCACTCTAAATAAAAAACGACAAATTAGCACAAAGTACGTGTTCTAATGGTATCCCTTGCTTTCATGGACAAGATAGCGCGCTTCATCCCTACGATTAGGGGTCCTGCCAACCCGCTCTCACTTCGAGAGAAGATGGTCTGGACCGCCGGCGTGCTTGTCATCTATTTCCTGCTGTACAGCACAGTGGCATACGGGGTCAACCAGCAGACCCTTTCGCAGCCCTTCCTCCAGCTGATCAGCATAGTGTTCGCAGGAAAGATAGGAAGCCTTATCACAGTCGGTATAGGACCAATCGTGCTCTCCAGCATAGTGCTCCAGCTGCTTTCCGGTTCTGGACTGTTCAAGCTCGACATGAACGACCCGGTGCAGAAGGCAAGATTCCAGACACTGCAGAAGTCTGCTGCGATAGCGATAGCGGTGATAGAATCTGTCATCTATGTTGCAACTGGCTTCGTCCCGATATCCGGGCCTGCCTCCTTCGGCATAGTTGCGCTGCAGCTTGCCGTCGGCGCAATAATGATCATATTCCTCGACGAGATAATGACGAAGTGGGGGATAATGTCGGGAATCAACATATTCATAGCGGCTGGAGTCTCATACTCAATCGTTGCGGGAACCTTCTCCATACTCCTTCCAGGTGCCGCAGCGGCGCTGAAGAACGGAGGGGCGTCTGCGCTCTCCAGCGCAGTCCTGGCGTTCGGGCCTCTCTTCTTTGCGATAATAATATTCCTGATCAGCATCTACGCTTACGAGACGAAGGTGGAGCTGCCTCTGGCATTCGAGCAGCTCAGGGGAGTCGGAGGCCGCCTCCCAATACCTTTCCTCTATGTCAGCGTGCTGCCAGTCATACTGGCCTCGTCCCTGGAACTCTCCCTTACTGTCTGGTTCCGGTTCCTTGCCGGAATGTCTGGAAATATTATCAAGTTCTTCGCCCTCTACGTTCCCAGCAGCGCAGGCCCGCAGCTAACCGGAGGTCTGCTCTATCTGATCTCGCCGGTCTTCCCGTCTCCCTATCCGTCGCCTTATGGAATAGGCGGCTACGGCGCATACTTCAACTATCTTGCCACGTCCTCATCGCAGCTCTACCTCCCATGGGGCGGCATGATAATGGTGCCGGAGTTTGTACACATCATATTATACACCCTTGTCCTCGTCGGCCTCTGCGTGATATTCGGGAAGTTCTGGGTAGGCATGACCGGCCAGAGCCCGAAGGAGATGTCAGAGCAGCTTGGTGACATGGGCTGGCAGATACCAGGATTCAGGAGAGATCCCCGCATAATAGAGAGCGTGCTGAACAAGTACATCCCCACTGTTACGGTGCTGGGAAGCATATTCGTCGGCCTCCTTGCCGCTCTCGCTACCCTCACAGGGGCGATAGGGACAGGAATGGGAATACTGCTTACCGTGGGAATAATCTACATGGTGTACCAGCAGCTGCAGCAGGAGCGCCTCTTCGAGACGTATCCGCTTCTGGACAAGATCATGAAGTAGCGTGAGCCCTTGCCAACTGCGCTCTCTTTATAAATCTTCCATCCTCAAGTAATTCTAGATTCGATGCGCTCGGATAAGCTCAGGCAACAGTCTGCGATTGAATACCTGATGACATACGGATGGGCAATCCTCGTCATACTGGTTGTGCTCGCGATACTGTTCCTGATGAACATATTCAATTCCGGGACATTTACTCCTGCGGGCTGCCAGCAACAGCCTGGATTCCTCTGCAGCAACCCGCTGCTAAACGCATCGGGCTACCTGAGCGTGAGCGTCGGCAGGAACGCCGCAGCGATAAACGCCACAGGCGTCGCATGCACGCTCAACAGCACTGCGCCAGCATCCTTCAGCACAATACCGACGACGCAAATGCTCAATGGATTTACATACCAGCTGCTATTCCAATGCCGGATCCCCCAAAGCGCGATCGGCAGCTGCTTCAGCGGCGCGATATGGGTGGAGTACACTGAGCAAGGGCAGACGGGGCTTGTAAGCGAGATTGGGAGGGTAGACGCATGCGTCAAGACGAACGGAGCAGTTGCTGTAGGAAATTCCACTCCGTGCAATTCTATTCCTCTGAAACTTGATGGATCAGCAAGCAACACCTGGTCTGGCACTGCGGCAGGAACTGCCACACTGTCTACCACGCAGGCTAACGACATAATTGTCGTAATGGTAGGATCAGAAAACCCCTCAGCGATAGAGAAGGTTTCGTCAATTTCATCTCCGAAAATACCTGGCGGTGAATGGCACGAAAGATCAAACTTATCGGAGCTTACAGCATCTTATACGGATATGGAGGTCTGGTGGGCTTATTCCTCAAATCAATTATCAAGCGAACCAATAACAGCAACACTGGCCGGCTCCCCGGACGATGCAACTATAATCGCATTTGGCATAAGTGGAGCAGATACAGCAGCTCCATGGGATACAAACGCCGCTCTGCCTGCTAAAGCTACTGGTAGCAATGCGACTCCATCAGTTAAAATATCCACTACAGCACAGAACGCGCTTATACTCGGATTTGCTTCTACGGCCAGCAACCCTGTCATAACACCGGGAGGCGGATTCAGCCAAATACAGAATATAGTAGCAGCAGGCGGGGCAATGTTTGATTCAGGGCTGGCAGAGTACACTGTAGCCTCTTCGCCGCAGACCGGAAGAGCTGTAAATGCCACTTTGGGCGTGCATGAACTATGGCTCCTCTCAGGAGATGCCATAAAGCAATCGTGCTCTTAAGCTGCGCTGCTCTAATGTTCTTACACAGCAACAGCGGCAAATAGGGGTTCCATGCCTCCAATAACAAAGATAAACGCAAGGGAAAACCAGCTTGCAGAGAAGGTCGAGAACCTCCTCTTGGTCAACTGCGACAAGCGCATCATTGTAGTCGGCACCACGTGCACCGGGAAGAGCCATCTTCTCCGGGAACTTAAGATGAGGGGCCTGCGCGTTCATGACATGGACGAACTCGTGTTCCCGCTGCTCACGAGCGAGGAAGATGCATCGGTATCAGAAGGCCCCTGGACTCCAGAAATCGGAAGGACAATGGAAAAGCTTGCAAAGAAATATGTCAACGTGAAGCCAAGCGAACCTGTTTTTGGCACGATAGTCTTCGACTGCGACCTGATACTGTATCTGCATATAAACGATGAGCTGTTAAGGAGAAGGGCATCGCTCCGCAAAGGCTCTTACGAGGATGCGAAGAACATGCAGGCACAGATAGAGGAGAACATAGTGAGGTCAGGCATACCCGTGATAGAGATAATGGTGTGATCTCATTCCAGCAGTTCAATGGCTTTCCTGCATATTTTCAGATTGGTGAAACCTGTTGAAGTGAGCAGCAGCTTTACCACACCTACACCTTAAAGATTAGACTAAGCGGAGTAGATTGGCTTACAGCTCTCCGACTCTCCTCTTCTGCGCTCTCTTGAGGCGCTTTCGCCTTTTCTTCTTCCACTTCCAGCGCATCCTTCCTTTCTTCTTCCATTTCCTAGGTATGCTTCCCAAATATAACACCGTAAAATTACGAATAACTATCTATCAGATACAAATAAATACCTAAGTGAGTGAATCTAATTGAACCCATGGTCTGTGGTAATTATGGCGGGAGTAAGCAAGGGACTCATTACATATGTAGTAATGGTCGTCATCGTGATAATAGTATGGTACCTCAGCACCGGCTTCAGGCTGCCAGGCGGGCAATCATCCACGACGACAACGACAATATCCGGACCTTCCACCTCCTCTGTATCCACCACAACCATAATGTACATTTATCCATGCTCAAACTTCGATGAGCTCACGCAGGCTAACAACACCACAGTCACGGATGAGTGCAATGCCTCCTCTGGGTATCTCGGCCTATGGGTCGCGAGCGGGAACTTCCAGTATGAGAAGGTCCTGATAAAGGGACTTTCAGACAATAGGACCTACATAAACCAGACAGCGAACTATTCCTGCACGACATTCTACGCGAACTTCTCCGTCTCGAACCAGATATATTCGGTTTCGCTCACGACAGGGCCTCTGGCGAGCAATGTCCTTACCTCTTGCACGCTTGCACGTGCAAAGCTCAACACAACCCTCTTCCCTCCTCCAACGATCTACAATAACGTGTACAACGGCAACTTCATGGACGGGGAGTATACGGGCTGGTCGCTATACGGAAAGGGATTCGGCACCGCTCCCATCAACATAACGAAGGCAAACGAGAACACCACATCGCAATGCTACGTCGGCCAGCCGTGGACCGGATACATAGGCTCCTACATAGCAACAACCTACAACTGCGGCCTGAGCAATGCGCCGGGGAACATCACCTCCAGCCTGTTCTACGCAAACCAGCCGTTCCTGAACTTCAAGATAATAAGCCCGCAGGACAACTTCCTATATGTGGAGATACTTTACAACAACACTCCGTACATAATCGCGCACTACAACACATACAACATCTCAAGCGGGAGCACATGCAATGTCATCAGCCCATCGCCCAATTCAACAGGCAGCAATTCATCCGCCTGTGCCTCGACGACCTTCAGGAACGCAAGCATACCCCTGGTCACCGTAATCGACAAGCCGATACAGGTAAGAGTGGTTGCAGACACGCTGAATAGGCAGACATACATTGCGGCGGGAGACTTTGCTCTCGGCGCAAAGCCGAAGCAGGACCAGGGAATACTCTATGGTCCTTACAACTTCACCCACTAGGACTAAGCAGAACAAAACAATTATTTCTTTTCCTCTGTTTTCTTCTTCTCAAGAAGCTTCTTGCCTAGCTCAGCCCTGTTCTCCAGCTGCCTCTTTATCTCAATCAGCTCGTCCGGCTTGAGCACCTTCTCGAGCATGAACTGCGAGTAGCCTATTGAGAGCGCAGACATGTCCATGAGCATCGACTGCAGCTCTCCTGTCTTGAAGTGCATCTCCTTCTCCGGCTTAAGTATCTCTATCCCTGCCGGAGCGTACCTGAAGGCTATGCTGAGCAATGGCATGAATTTATCGAAGAGGACGGTTATCATGGCGCTTGTTATGAAGACGCCCTCCTTCTCGAGCGGCTCCTCCACGCTGCCGTATACATAGACGACGCCAGGCTCCTTCATCAGCCTCTCGTTTATCAGGTCCACGAGAAGGGGCTGCAGCTTTTCCTTTTCCTTGTGCTGCATGTCGAAATAGAACTTGACAAGCAGTCCTCCAGCGCGTATCTTCTCCTCTGTCACTTTTTCAACATCGTTCTTTGCCATCTTCTTACCTCCTATCCTTTTATCGTTACTATTGCCTCTTCCACGGTGGCGCTTTTCTCAGCGCCGTCAATAAGATTTCTTATCTTGACATTATTTAGCTTTTCCTCAGCATCTCCGCATACGATTACCCATTTGAACTTCAGCGCGTTGGCGTATGCGAGCTGGTTCGATATGTTCCTGCTCGCCGCGTTCAGGTCGACAGCTATGCCGGCAGCTCTCAGCGCTGTCGCGACCCTCAGTGCATATTGGTAGTTGCCGTCCTTTATGTTTGCGACGAATACCTCCGCAAATGTCTGCTTCTGAGAAGCAGAGAAGTTCATCACATCAAGTATCCTGTCTATCCCCAGCGATATCCCTACAGCGGGGACCTGCTTCCCGCCGAGGAGGCCTATCAGCCTGTCGTATCTTCCCCCTCCGCCGACGCTGCTCTTGAACTGCTTGTCACCAGCAGCAATCTCCACCACTATGCCAGTATAGTAATCAAGCCCTCTCATTATGGAGAAGTCGACTACAACATCGCCCCTGAGCGAATAAAGCTTCAGCAGATCGAGAGTCTCCCTGACCTCCCCGAGCGCAGCCTTGTCGTCCATCGTTTTTTCCACGAGTTCCAGCTTCTCGCCGTTGCTTCCGGAGAAGTTGACCAGCTTGTCAACCCTGTCGACAGAATCCCTGTCAAGGCCAAGAGCCTGCAGCTGCTCTATCATGCCATCCCTTCCTATCTTGTCCATCTTATCTACGACCTTCATGATTGGATTGAAAAGCTCCTCCTTCATGCCGATGGAGGCAAACACAGAATCTATGAATATCCGGTTGTTGATCCTGATTGTGTATTCGAAGCCTATCTCCTCCAGTGCCTTTGCTGCTGTTGCTATCGCCTCTGCGTCTGCGACCGGCGCCCTGCCTCCGACTATGTCAACATCTGCCTGCGTGAATTCCCTGTACCTTCCCTTCTGCGGTTCGTCCCTCCTCCATGCCTTGTCTATGTAGTATCTCTTGAATGGCATAGGGAGGCTCTGGTACATCGCGACATACCTTGCGAGAGACACAGTCTGGTCGTACTTTAGGGCGAAGCCTTCGCTCTTCGTCTCGAATATCAGCTTCGACTCGTCCCCGATGACGTCCTTCGCGGTCAGCACCTTCGTGGACTCAAGAACGGGAGTGTCGATCGTGAGGAACCCGTACCTTCGGAATACGCCCTCTATCTTCTCCAGGAGCTCCTTCCTGAACAGCGCCTCGTTTGGCATCAGGTCACGCATTCCCCTAGGTGTCGGTATTTCTGCCATAGAATCAATCTTTACCCGTCTTCAAACATAGGCGTTTTCCATTTAAAACCCTTTCGCAATTCCTGGATTGGGATTTCATAAACTGCGCCGTTCTGCTCAAGAAGGTTCGCCATTCCATCAAGATCCCTCTCCCTTGCCCTATCGACCGCCTTTATGCCATCCCACTCTGCTCTTGAGTTCGCGTCTGCGCCTGCCCTGAGCAGCCTGCCTGCAGACGCGATGTCATTCCTCAGCACAGAGAAGACAAGGTCACGGTCCAGGTCCGCCTGCCTGCGATCCCTCTTCCCAACAGAAGCTGCCATGGTTCATACACCCTCACTGACTATGTCCAGAATCGCATTGCCCGCTTCTGTCAATCTTGCGCCACGCAGTCCACCGCTGTCGCTGAAGTCCACAAGTTCAAGCTCCTTTAGTATCCTTGCATTTAGCTTCAGTGTGGATAGCGGAATCCCCTTCTCGATCTCCAAAGCACGCAGTATAGAGCTTATGCTGGAATATTCATACTCGTAAATCCCAAGAAGGACCATTATCTGGTTGCAGTTAAGAGCCCTTAGAATCAGTTTTGAAAGCAGAGTGCGCTCTACGCTTATCTTTGCCAAGCCTTGGCATCCGTAAATGCCCTTTTGTGTTGGTAGCGCATCATCTCACTCTTTGCTGTAGGATATTGCGGAGCTTCAGATATTTAAAACAGCAGGGCATGTGCACATATCTAGCCAATCGTCTAAGCCATCTTCGTCGCAAAAAGGTATAAATATTTCATTTTCCCTCTGTATTTCGGCGATTCAATGGCCTTCCAGCAAACAAGCATAGGAGACAAAGATCCATCGGCATCTACAGCAGATGCGGAAAGTTTCTCGATAGAAACTATTGACCTGTCTGGCGCAGGTGGCAGGACAGAATGGCAGCCCCATCTCAGGGGTCCGATAGAGGAGATCCGGGATTCCCCCTGCGCGAGACCTGCGACCAAAGCGATTGGAGAACTTATCGTGAAAGTAGAACTATGCCCTTCCTGCGATAGTGAAGACCTGCTCCAAGACGGAAGGACCGGAGAGCGTTTTTGCAATGCATGCGGCACAGTAATAGACTATATATTGCCCGAGGGCTGCGGCGCAGTGCCAAAGCTGAAAGAGGACGAGCCGGTGGAGAAGTATGATCCGGAAGAAGGCGGCATCACCATTAGGGACGAAAGGAGAAACAGGATCTGGAACGACAAGTTAAGGAGGAATTAAAGGTTACAGATTCTTGTCTATCCATCTCTTTAGCGCTTCCTTAGGCACAGCTCCCACCTGCATTGCCTTTACCTGCCCTCTTGAAAAGAGGAGAGTAGTGGGAATGCTCATTATGTTGAACTTTGCCGCGATGTTCTGGTTCTCATCAACATTCAGCTTCACGAACTTGACCTTTCCTTCGTAGTCCTTCGAAACCTCCTCTATGATTGGGCCAAACATCCTGCACGGACCGCACCATTCCGCCCAATTGTCAACAAGCACAGGAATCTTCGACTTTATCACTTTCTCGTCAAAATCAGCTTCGCCTACATCTTCTACTGCCATGGTCACACCTCGCACTAGCATTTTGAAAGTGCATATATAAAAAGCTGACACACGGCATTAAATATCAGGTATGGCTCAATAATATTGTGAGTGAATGGCAGGAGAGGCAGAGGAAACTGTTGAGTTTTTCTGTTATGGACCTGGTGCCGATCTAGATGTGGTCACAGCAGAGATAGGACATCCTCCAATCGCAGGAAAGCCTGCCGTGCTGCACGGCTTCCGGTTGGGGATACAGGGCGTAGAGAACATCCCCGACAAGCAGATGCCAGTGCCGGGGCATCCAGAAAAGATGCTGCCGGATACCGCAAGAGGTATAATCGGGGAATCATGGGGTCCTGGCTTCGAGATGTACGTTGTACGGAAGGAGAAGGAGAAGTCAGGGGCACAGTGTGGACTATTAAGAAATCCGACCTTCCGCCTATAGAAGACTGGGAGCTCGTTGACTTCGGATGGTATAGCACGGTAAGAGGCGGGGTGACGCTGGAAAACGGGGAGAGGCGCGATGTTTGGACCATAGCAGTGAAGCACCAAAGCGTGAGGAGAGAGGTCGATGGCATGAACTACGATAACTGGCTCGGCAGAGGCGAGGAGTTCAAGAAAGAGTTCATAAGGCACGTTGAGGAGAACTATAAGAGATTCGCTGCAAGGCAGAAGGAAGGGAAGGGCTTGGAGGCGGGGACTCCAATCACATTTTCTAAAGAAGAGGGGCAGAGCGAAACTCCTTCAGGAGGATCGAAATCCAAGACCTTCGGTCCATAACGTAGTGTAACCTTTATATTGCTTCAACACAAATAGCTACTGCATGATGATAATGCACTACTCTGAGCTCTGCTGTGAAGAAGATCTTGAGTGCTGACATGACTAAAATCTCTAACGCGATGATAAAGAAGCTTGTCAAGGAGCAGACTGGCTCTACCATAAGCGACACCGCGGCAAGTGCAATAGCCAAGCTTCTGGAAAAGAAGGCGAAGACCATGGCGAAGTATGCTGTGGCAAGGGCGAAGAAGAAAGGGAGGAACACAGTAACGGAAGATGACATATACTCCTACAAGATGCAGTTCGGTGAATGAATTGGAGGAGCAAACCGCATTGCTCGCGAAAAGCGAGAAAGGCAAGATCAGGCTCGACTACCTTGAGAAAGGAAGCAGGAGGACCGCCCTCTGGGAGCCGGTCTACGACGGCGTCATAGAGACCATCTTCGACGGGGACGGCGTTGTCCTGAGACAACTCTTCTTCAAGGGAAAAGAGAACGCGAAGACGCAGCCAGAGGAATTCATTAAGGAGCGGAAGATTGCAGCGAAAGAGGGGCAATTTTCAGAGGTCAGGCTTATCGGGAAGAAGTGCCCGACATGCGGGGCGGAGTCCATCGCCAGGCTTGCCGAGTCAGCCGGCGACTCCACAAGGGCGCCCATCGCGCCGATATATACCTGCACAGCCTGCGGTAAGAAGTGCTACTACCTTTCCGACGAGTATCTCGACTACCTTGTCACCCACAACAGGTTCCTTTTTGAGGAGCAGGAACTCAGGGAACTCGACTCTAACAAGGAGAAGTTTATGTCAGAGTTAAAAGAGTATATAATAAGAATATTTGCATCCCAAAAGATTATGCGAATTAAGCAGGTGTAAACATGGCGATCTTACTAAGCGAACTCTACGGGAAGCAGATAATAACCAACAACGGGCAGATTGTTGGCATGGTCGAGGACATAATCGTCGACTTTGAGAAAGGGAACGTTGCAAACCTCCTTCTTACGAAGATGGAGAACCTTACCCGCGCACAGAACACGGCAGGCATACTCAGCAAGAACAGCGTGAAGTACGAGAGAGTCAAGAGCGTTGCCGAATCAATCATAGTCAGCACAGGGAAGTAGCACGCTCATACCTGATTTCTCGGCAGCGCATTCAGCACGGGAGTCCACCGCTCATAGAGGTTAATTATCGATGCGGTGTGGAAATCAACTCTTCCATAGGCTACGAACTGCATCTCTCCCGCGATCATTATAGGGAAGAGGATCTCCCTTATCTGTGTCTCATTAGCTATCTTCTTAGCGCAGGCAGTGCAGCGCACGTTCTGTGCTCCTACTGGAAGCACCTCCCTCCTGTTCTTCAGCCTTGCAACCACCATCGACGACTTAGGTTCTACGCCCCTTCTTATGTCGGTCGGCAGCTTTGCAAGATTGTCCGCAGCGTCTTCCTCTGCATGTATGACGAAGCAGAGCTCAGAGCCTACCCCTCCTCTTAGCTGTTCAATGCCAAGCCTTGGGCAATGCGACTTGCAAGCCCATCCTATCCCTTTCAGGTGGTCGGGAACATGGTTGAATCCCTGCGCAAGTTCCTTCTGCTTGTAGAATATGACAGCTCCGAACTGGGCCTCGCTGCAGTCGCTGCGCAGGGCGGTATCAAGCGCAGCCCTGTAGTGCGGCAGCACCGTGCTCCTCTCCTCGCTCCTGAGCGTCCTCGGCAAATGACCACCCTAGTAATCTACTCCAGCTGATATTTAAAGCTTGCATAAGGCGAGGCCGGCTTTGCTCATAACTCCTTCAAGTTGATGATATGCGAGACGGAAAATGCATTTAACTACGAATGCCGCAGATATCAATCCTGTACAGAATATAAATTGCTTCTCGACTTTATTCTTGTTCATTTTCCGAAAAGATTCTGATTCAAATAGCTGCGGTTCCATCAAAATCGTTATTACTCTGCCGCGGCCAATCAACTGCCGATTATATATTCTCCAATCCCTACCGTGTCTCATACTAGTCGCCAAAAACCAATATGTACTCAGGGCTAAAACCCCTAGGAATTTGTGGAATTGTTGGACAAAAGTCGCGGAATAGAAGCATTAAAATATCTGAAGGTGGCGTAGCCATAACATGGCAACAGACAGCATTTCGCAACCTACAGGCATAAAGTTTACCACGCAATACCCTAACCTTCGCCTGCATTCGAGAGGCGCTAATGGAGACACTCCATGCGACCGCCTCCTAAGGGCCAACGACAGGCCAGGCGTAAAAATATTCTTCAAGAAGGAGGAGAAGCCGAATCTTTACAGGCATATCCCGGAGTTTGAACTCTCAATTGCGATACACAAGGCGTTGCCGGAATTCACCCCGCGCATATACAGGACGGTCGAGCAGGACGGCAAAACGATAGGACAGATAATGAGAAGGGTAGACGGGATCACTCTCGCCGAAGCCATTGGGACCTGCCTTTTACCTGATGGGATAGAGCTCCAGATCAAGGATGCGATGAGTCGATTGCACTCAAGCGGATTCGTTTACAATGACCTTAGCGTATGGAACACGCTTCTGGAGGCGGACTGCGAAGGGAGGACGCATGTATTCCTTATCGATTTTGGGCTGTCTGATAAAAGCACAGACCTCCGGCTCCTGAAAGGTGATGCAGACAACCTGAAGGCGATTGCAAACCTGATAGCGATGTGCCGCCAAAGGCATTGCGACGTAGACAACACAAGGGAGGCAATCTACAAAGGACTGTCGAAGGCGAAGGAAGACGTGCATGGCAGGCATACCGTGCCTGGCAGGTATATAGACGCCGATGATGCGTTTCTCACCGTGCGCAGGGAATTGAAGAGGGGCGGGAAAGCCAGGGAGTCGTTTGAAAGATTGATGAAGCTGTCAAGCAGAAGGCTGTACGACCTCCTTATCATACTGCTGCGGCTAGAGGCATCAAAACTGCAGCGCGGATTCAGTTACAGGCCGACGAAAATCGCAGGAGACCTCTTGGAATACTGGACGCAGAGGATTTACAGATGAAGAGAAAAGAGAACCCGCGTTCTAGGTCTTATAGAAGTATGACTATTTTAAGATTTCAACAACCTATTTAGGGCGTTACAAAACTGCAAACTTCAACACAGATTTTGACACTTTTCGGCAGGTTTATATATTTGAAATCACGCTACTTATCATGTGAGATTATGGTAGTAACCGCGGCGCAGGCGAGAGAAATTGCACAGGATATTTCAGCCCAGCAGACAAGGATAGTTCCAACGGGAAAGAACCAGCCTTGGTTGGATGCAAGACTTGCCATGGACAAGGAAGGAAATAGGATGCCGACAAATGCTGATTACGACAGGGTCCTTGTAGGATCGGAGGCATGGAAGCAAATAAAAGAAGTCTTCCCTGCTTGGTCTGATACGGTATTGGTCTACCCGGAAAAAGGGGGCAAATTCAAGGCGGGAAAGGATGTTACAGACGCTTTTAAGGATGGTGCGGGAAATACATGGGTCTTCTCCGCTTCTTCCGTTCCAAAGGAAGCCGTAGGGAAGAAGGGTGTAGCGATATGCATAGAGCATCCTAAGATAGAGCTGATAGGAAGCCGGGTAGTGCTTTCCGCAGGTCCGGAAAGCTCAGTAACTCTTCTTGAGAATTTCATACAGGAAAATGGAATGGCAGGAAAAGTAGATGAAAAGACAAGAGTACCTCTGGAAGCAAATATGAGCAACCTTTCGCCAGAGCAGATTAGATGGTTATACAGGATATATGACATAGGAGTAAGGCCTCTGGTCCGCGGCTTCTACGGCTACGACGTCAGGCTCAGGCGGGTCGTCTACGCGATCGGCAGGCTGGACCTCCGTTTCGGGGTGGCGCAACTTGAAACTGGCAGCGAAGCTGCCGCGCCAAAAATTGGCACTGCAAATACCCAATTAGCTTCGATGGTAAGGGAGACTTTGCCGCCGATAATTGCGGCTTTGGAGCCGATAGCAAAGCCAGAAGTGCTCGAAAACCTGAGACGTTTGCAAAGGGTAGCATCAGAATAAAGCATTATATATCTGATGCAGCTCACTTCTTTTACCTAGGTTTGCAATGGGATTATTCCCGCAAATCACGGCAAAGCCGTGGGTGTAGGCCTAGGAGCCACACACTCGTCTACAGCGCTGATTAGCTCAATGAGGCAAATCAGACATGAAATTCAGCAGCGACACCGAGTAAGGAAACCGAAACCGTGAAGCTGCGGTGCGCCAGAAATGGCATATAGTAGACGGGTTACCGTTGGGCCTCTGGTCCGCGACTTCAACAACTACGACAACAGGAACAGGCGGAACGTCAACGCGAACAGCAGGCAGGACAGCCGTTTCGAAATGGCTTCGGCTTACACCTTGGGTTTCGTGGTAATCGCATGAAAACCTACAGGAATCTGTACGGTCGGCTATGTTCCTATGATAACCTTAGGCTGGCTTGGACGAAGGCAAGGCAGAGGAAGACGCAGAGGGAATATGTAATTGAATTCGAGTCCAATCTTGAAGGCAATATAAAAGAGCTTCAATACGAGCTTGAAACGCAGATTTATTCTCCGGCTCCGTTAACCGTATTCATCGTAAGAGACCCGAAGACCAGGAAGATAAGCGCATCGCATTTCAGGGACAGAGTAGTGCATCATGCGTTATGCAATGTAATAGCGCCTATTTTTGAAAAAGATTTCATACATGACTCCTTTGCAAATCAGATTGATAAAGGAACCCACAAAGCGATATTGAGATACGAAGCGTTCGTGAGGAAAGTTGCGATCGTAAAACGGCGCGGGGCGGAAAATTTACATGGTTTTGTACTTAAGGCGGACGTGAGGCATTATTTCGATTCAATCAATCATGATATTCTTCTAGGCATAATCAAAAGAAAGATAAAAGATGATGAGGTAATCTCGCTTATAGAGATCATCCTAAAGAACCATAAGCCGGAGATAGACGGGGTTGGGATTCCGTTAGGCAATCTGACTTCACAGTTTTTCGCTAACGTCTACCTAAATGAACTTGACTGGTTTGTAAAGCACAAACTAAAAGTAAAGTATTACATCAGGTACGTAGACGATTTTGTAATTATACACAGAGATAAACAAGCGCTAGAAAATTGGAAGACTGAGATTGATAGGTTTCTTAGAGAAAACTTGGAAGTCGAGCTTCATCCAGAAAAGTCTAGGATCATCCCACTTACGAATGGGGTAACCTTTCTTGGATTCAGGATATTCTATCAGCATAGATTACTGAAAAAGAGCAATGTAAATCGTGTTTGGAAACGGTTGAAGGTATTTGAGAGGCGATACAGAGATGGAACCGTGACTGATGCAGAGATAAAAGAGAGTGTTAACGGTTGGTTGGCTTATGCAAAGTTCGCCGACACCTACAAACTGCGGAAAAAGGTATCCAACCGCGCCGTTCAGATTCTGCGGATCTGAACCTTACCTGCTTATATGGCTCAATCGCCTAATTCTAGAAACCATGTTCGAATCCGTGCTTTGGTTATTGGTGCTCAAATGAAAAAATCATGCAAAACATTCCATTTTCATAATCGTTTTGCCGATGGCGGAGCCCGGCCAAACGCGCTAGGTTCAGGGCCTAGTCCTTTAGGGGCTCGAGAGTCCGAATCTCTCCCATTTCAAATGCGGTAAGCGGCGCGCCAGCCGCGATGCGCTCCCCCTACCCTGCTCAAAAACTTGAGGCCAGCTGGCGCTTTCGGCATGTCTATGCCCTTTCCAGATTCGATTCCGTCGCCTTCCTAGAATATCTTCAATTGTCCGCCGTTGGTATTCTCTATGCCGCTAATCTGTGCTGATCTCCCTTGCGATATTCGGCCTCTCCTTTATGAGGACCCTGCTACCGCAGTAGGTGCACCTTATGAACTGGTCAATTAGCTTGACCTTCCTTCCGCATCTTGAACAAGCGTATCCCATTTTATCACACCTTTATCATAATCAGTAATATTTAGAACTTTGCCTGGGCTTTCAGCCACTTCGCGAAGTCCTTGTGCAGGCTGCTCTTGGTGGTGTCTATTATCTTAATCTTCATCTCAGCCTTGTAGTTCTCGTCGTTGAGGGTGAGCACCGGCGAATATCTATCCAGCTTCGCGAACTGCACCTCTGACCAGTGCACCTTCCCGGCAAGGTAGTCCTTAACTATGTCCCTCGTCCACGGCATCGAGTTGAACGTGAAGAGTATTCCGTCGCACCAGTAGAGCGGATAGTTTCCCGCCGGCGTAATCCTGCTCCTCAGCAGGTCATCCCTGTCGACAGCTATGAACTCGTGGACTACCACTTCCTTAATCGGTGAATAACTTATTGCTACCAAAGAATCACTTATTGCTTGCTTATGCCCTCGATGAGCCTTCTCGCTACCTCTCCTTCCGGAGTTGTCATCGTGTACGCGCCTCCTGCATATGTAGCGTTGCAGTGCCTGCACCTCCATATGCTCGTGCTTATCCTCTTTACACTCATCTTCCCGCAAGCCTCGCACTTGTAGAAAGCCTGCTTCTTCTGCTTGACTCCTGCGGCTCTCTTCCTCATGCTTGCTCCGTACCTTATACTAGCGTTTGCCATGTTATCACTTCACTTTCCTGCTGCCTGCTCTATGACTTTCTTGAGCTCATCATATTTAGACAACGAAACATCTACAAGGTTTTCTATCTCCTTCGGGGAGAAGCTGCCTCCGAGGCCCTTCTGCATTGCCCTGACTACAGTCCCATCGTTTGCTATCGTGACCCTCGCGCTCGCCGCGTTCTCCTCGTGCATGTTTGGGTCTAGGAGTATGGTTTTGTCCACCTTCGCGAAAGTTGTCGATGCTGCAAGCCTGTTTATCTTGAGGGGCTCATTCCTTTCGGTGTAGACTCCCTCGCCGTTCTCGTACTTCGGAATCTTCGCGCTTGCAAGAGCTGCCATTGCAGCCATCATGCTCGCGTCGAACAGGTTGCCATTGTAGTTGAGCACATACAGGTCTATGAACGCAGTCCATGCCTTGCCTTCCTCTATGAAGAGGCCGGAGAGGTCTATTGTTTCGGCTGCCCTGATGCCCCTGTCTACCACCCTTGACAGCTCTATCGATAACGGGCTCGGCGGGCCAGGCTCGAAGTCAGCGTGCGCGAGCGGCAGCAGCTCGGAAGAAACCATAAGGTTCCCCTGTGTAGGCGTGTCCTCCATAGGTTCCTCGACCTGCAGCTTTACAGCCGCGAGCACCCTTGTTGCGCCAAGGTCTATCTGTGCAGACCCCTCAGCGTGGTCGATGATGTTTGTCGCCAGCTTTATCTGCCTGAACTCCATCAGCTTCCTTCCATCCTCTCTTACGTTCTTGAGCAAGAGCTCCTTTACGTAGCTTACCTTTACAATATCAAATCCTTCCATTCAAACACCGTTTCCATTTTCTCTTCCTTCGTATACTCTCTGCAATGCCTCCTTCTGCACCTGCGATATTGTCTTCCCTGCGTCGAGCACCATCTGGAGACCCTTGTGCAGCTGCTCCCTCGTGAGGCTTCCATCCATCTGCACCAGCACCAGGTCGTTGTTCCTCGGCGATACTGCCGTCGGCATGTCGCAGTCGGAATAGTTATCCTCTATCATGTTGAGGTCAAGGATGAGGTCCTCCCCAACCTTCCCGAACGATACCGCGTATATCAGGTCCTTCATATGTATGCCTGCGCTCGCCATCGCGACAGCGGCTGCGGTTATCCCCGCTGCCCTTGTCCCTCCGTCGCTCTGCAGTATCTCGATGAATATGTCTATCTCGCTGGCAGGATAGTCGTGCAGCATAGTCACGCTTTCGAACGCCTCCCTTGTGACCTTCGATATCTCTATCGCGCGCCTGTTGGGCCCGCTCCTGCTGTGCTCCCCCATCGATGAGAACGGCGCCATAGAGTATTTGCACTTTATTATCGCCTTCACAGGGTCCTGCACATGCTTCGGCATCGCCTCCTTCGGCCCGTAGACCGCAGCGAGCACCTTGTTGTTCCCCCATTCCAGGTAAGCCGATCCGTCAGCGTTCTTGAGGACCGAAGCCTCTATCTTCAGCGGCCTCAGCTGGTTGAGATCCCTTCCATCTAGTCTTTTGCCGTCAACTATCAGCTGCGGCCTGTTTGATTTGTCAGCCATTATATCACTTGCTTGTAGTTTGTGTTTGTTCTTCTAGCATCTGCTTTATCTTCTCCGTTAAACCGGATAGGTGCGCTTCGCTCTCTATCTTCCTTATCGCTTCGGTTGCAAGTGGCACGTTTGCTCCCTTCAGCCATATTATTCCGTTGTTGCCTACGGAGATGTTGCACTTTGTGAACTTTGATATCTGCTCTATCATGGTGTTGGCCTTTCCTATGATCCTCGGGACCTTCGTAGGCTTCACCTCAAGTATTGTCCCTCCAAAAAGAACACGCGGCCTCCAGAGGATTAGAGTCCTCCTGTCCTCTATGTCCTTTACCTCCGCCTCTATCACATCTCCGGGCTTGTAAGCCTCCCTGTCGAACTTGCTCCCTATGAGTATGCTTCGCGTGAAGTGCGATAGGTCTATCTCGTATACCGCATTCCTTGAGTTGACCACTATGCCGACCACTATGTCGCCTATCCTTGGCTGCCATATCCCCTCGAGCGGGATTACCTGGCGTTTCTCGCTTTCGTAGAATCCGAGGACCTTCGCAAAGGTCTTTCCGTTCTCAACATAAGTGTTATCAAGCCTCACCGGCTCGCTCGCTATCATCTCTCCTGGTATTACTAATTGTCTTGGCATATTTCCACCATCACTTGCTTTCCAGCATCTTTGTAATCGCTTTTCCTTGTGTCGCCTTGTTTATCCTGTCGAAGAACTCCGACTGCATCCCTGCGGGGAATTCCACTACCGCCTTCAGGCTCCCGTTAGCGAGCCATTCCTCCCCCTTGAGCCCGTACTGCTTTAGTATCCCGTAGCATCTGTTTGCTGATTCCGCAGGGAGTATGACCTCGATCCTCGCTGTTGTGAACTTTATTGGCAGGATCGCCCTGAGCTTTTCGACGACTATCTCGACCTGCTCGGACACGTTCTTGAACGGGTCTATCGATATCCTCGCCTCCTTCATCGCGTTCTCTATCCTGAGCGGCGGGTTCGGCGCGTTCGTTCTCGGGTCTATCGAGTTCCTGGCTATTATGTCGATGATCTGCTTCCTTTTTTCCTCTGTCATCTTTGCTCTCTGTTCTGTCGTGATTGGGACGTCCCCCTTCTTCAGCATTATCTCGACTACCTTCGCAAGCTCCGTAGTCCCAAAGGCCTTCTTCATCTTCTCCTCGCTGGCCCTCTCCCCGTTGTTCGCGTCCTTGAATACGTCCTCTGCCTCAAGTACGCTTAGGGGATCCTGCCTCTTGCCCGTTATATACTCGTAAGCCATGTCTGAATTGACGAGTATCTCGAACTCATCTCCAGCGTGCTTGTACTTCACTATGACTGTTTTTGACATTTTACCACAGAAAAGGAAAAAGAAATATGAAAATCAAAGCATCTTTGCGATCTCGTCAGGGGTGTACTGTTTGAAGCCCATCTTTTTTGATATGACGGCGACGTCGAGGCTGTCCTGGGTCAGCTTTCCGGCGACTTTCTTCATGACTCCGAGGGCGAGGTGCAGCCCATCATCGAGCGCCATGTTCTCCTTGTACTCCCTCATTATAAGCTCCTGCGCAGCCTGCTTTCCGGCTCCAATCGCATCAGCCTTGTATCCCAGGAACGATGCGCCGGCATCTATCTCGAAAAGCTTCGGGATCTTGTCGAAACCTCCGAGAAGGAGCGAGATTGCGTAAGGCCTCATGCCTGCATACTGGGTGAAGACCTGCATCTCCTCAGCTATGTCGCGGGCCACTGTCTCGACGCTTTCCGTCTCGTCGTACAGCATCCTGTGCGACTGCGTCTTGTGCCTCATTATGTTTATGAGGTGGAGCCCGTCGGAGACGAGGCCGGAGTAAGTCGCGCCTATGTTCGCGTCTATCTTGAATATCTTCTGCACTGTAGCAGGTATGGCAAGAGGCTCTGTTATGTTCTTGTGCGCGACCAGCGCAACAGCGTCCGCAGCTATGAGCCCTATCGATGTGGCTCCCTTCCTTACTGCTTCCCTCGCGTAGTCCACCTGGAACAGCCTTCCGTCTGGGCTGAACATCGCACCTCTGTCATAAGCCTGTATGTTTGGATACATTATTCCACCAATTATTGAACGTAATGTTGATGAAGCTATAGTCTGAAGATTGCTCTTCAAAACAAGATAGTATTATTACTAATACAGCCTTAAAAAGGTTTTGTTTTTCCTGCTTTAGCGCTGCTCCCTGATGCCCCCCCTGAGGAAGTAGACGACGCCGGCAGCCAGGATTATCCCGCCGCTGAGGCTGAGGATAGGCCCAAGGCTTGCAAGGAACGCCAACGCGGCGCTGCCGAAGAGCCATTCCCTCCTTGGAATAGTGTGCTCAAGCTTCAACCTTTTAGATATGAGTTTCACCCACGCCCATGCAACGAGGACGCTGACCGATATGAGCAGCAGCGATCCGAGCACTGCATGAAGCCATTCCGGCACCTGCACTATGTTAGTACTGGAAAGCTGGAGCCGGCTGCTGGCTGTGCCAAGATAGTTGAAGTAAGCTGCATAGCTGCCTACTCCATAAGGAGCGGGGTAAGCCAACGGGAATATGCTGTCAGCAAGCAGGTATACGATCCCCCCGTTCATGGAGGGAGGCCCAAAAGACTGCGGCGTGTAAGAAGCCCAGATGCTGTTGTTGCCACCGTTTGCAATGAGAATGACCGTGAAAACCACACCGATCAGCAGACCTGCGATAATAGAAGAGAACAGCGCCGGAAAGAGATATGGTATAGGTATCCTCTTCCCGCTTCCGTGGAACAGCTTGAGCACCGCTTTCCTCTGCGCCTTCATGGACTTGAAGACACGATACACCAGCAGGAACACTATTACAGTGAGCACCGCAGGCGCGAAGCCTATTATTGCACTGGCGAGGGCAGAGTTCGCTGCTGTGGATCCAGCAGCCAACGTACCCGCAGCGCCCAAGGCAAGGAAATACACGCTTATCAGGAAGTTGAGCGCGAACGAAGCGACAAGAAACAGGTTTATCCCGGATGCTATCCCTTTCTTCAGCGAATAGTGGTCAAGCAGGACCATGAGCGCTCCAAAGAAAGCGAACTGCACTGCCAGGAGGACAGCGGAATACTGCGAATAAAAAAGTGCGTCAATTACAGAGTATATGACAACGAATGCGAGGGCTATCACGTTTCTTCCGTCAAGGAATTTGATCGATTCCCTGCCCTTCTCCTTCTGGACATAGCCAAGGCCGTAAAACAGCATAGCAAAAGTAGTCACTAGGGTGAGCGCCTGGAATCCTCCGAACCCTGCCCCTGGGGCGAAGGGGAATGTGGATGCAAGCGTGGCATAGCCAAACGGCTGTATCCATAATAGGAGAAATGCTATCGCCGCCACAGCAACAGCGATCCGCACCTTCTTTTCAGAGAGCAGCTTTCCAAAGTCCATACTACTGATTAAGGAGACGGGTATAAATCGGTATCTGGTTTACTTCGTCTTTTCGACATGGATGCGGCGCTCCTCAGGGACGACCTTGTACTGCGCGTTCTCGAAGTGGAGCGCAAGCTCCCTCCCCTCGAAGAAGTGGTGGAGGAATACGGCGACCGCGGATGTGGCTGCGTGCGGCTGCGTCGTTATGCTGACATTGAAGTCCGCTATACTGTAAAGGTTCTTCGCAGCCTCAGTGATGGTGACTATGATAAGTATGTTCTTGTACGTCTTAAGCGCGTATTCCACCTTGTTGATTGGAACACCATACCGCGTCAGGTACACTATCTTGTAGTTCTTCTTAGCCTTCAGGAATTCCTTCCAGCTGTTCGTGAAATCGACCGAGAAGGTGCCTCCCCACCTCCTGTTGAGGAGCTTGAAGTATTTCGTAAGCCTGCTGTTCTTCGGGGATGCGAAAGTCACGTTCGAGGCGCCGAATGCCCTGGCAGCGGTGCACAGGTCAAGGTTGCATTCGTATCCGTTCTTCCCTATGACTAGAATAGATATCGTGTCTTCCACCCGATAATAATTCAATGTGAAGGTTTAAGAAGATAATGCGGTTTTGCGTTACACAGCATGCAGGACATGGTTAGGTATGAACAAGGGAAAGGCGGGGAGCTGGGGGATTCCGCTGGTGTGGGTTGCAAGTGCAGACAGTGTGCTGGAAGAAATAAAGAAAGCAACAGGTAATAATGACAGGTATATGTTACTCTAACACTGGATGAAACTAATGTCTAAAAAGCTCGATCTCATTTTTAAGTGCGGCGGGCGTTGTTCTCGTCAATTCCACCTTATCGCAATCTGTAAATGCTGCAAGCTCCTCTATTGCTTTTGAGAGCCCGACAAACAAATCATCATTAATCTTTACATCGGGCAAGAGATTTATCGAATGGACTGTCATAGTTCTGCTCTTTCTATCAACTTTTGGATCTGCAATACCCACTATCCTGTTTCCATGCAATATCGGCATTGTATAATAGCCATGGTTTCTTTCTGCTTTCGGGGTGTACATCTCTATTCTAAAGCGCAATCCGAACAATCTTTCCATTCTCTCCCTGAACCATATAAGATTATCAAATGGGGAAAGGAATGTCGAAACCGTTGACACTGCTGGTTTATCCGCCAGCTTTTCAATCGTTTTCAAATCATCGGATAATGCAAACGCAGCCTCTTCCCAACCGGAAACGCTGAGTTTCGTCACGATGTCTTCTGCCAGTAGGTCGACAATAACCGCTCTTGTCTCACGTATGTTTTGCCTATAATAATCATTTATGTCCGGGGCGGTCGCAATTCCCTGGGCACCAAGAGAGTTTATAACTGCCCATCTTCTGAAATCAGCAAGCGAGTGTTCCTCATTCAGGAAGCGTTCAGGTATAACGCGCTCCACTAAGTCATAGTAGCACTTAAAATTGGCTCTCCTCCACCGGTGTCTATATCAACTCTTGATGCCTTTCCTTCGCAGCCTGCTGCTTCAGGTTCCTCTGTTTTTGTCTTTTCCATTTTGTCATCTTTATGTTATCTGTGTATGAGAGGCGCAACCTCATAATCACATTTCATGCATACGAACGCTATCTTATCGTTCTTTGCGCTCCTGCGCAATATCTTTCCACATTCCGGGCATCTCATGTAAATTCCTAACAGCGCTCTATACTTACTCTTACGTTCCCTTTTGTGAGCTTCATCATCTCAGAGATGTAGCCTCCGACCTCGTTCTCTTTGCAGTACGCCTTTCCCATTACCGTGCCGCTGTCTGTCCTGACAAGCAGCATCCTGCTCCTTCCGAAGATCCTATTCATTATCCAGTCCATTAAAATCACCCTAAACGCGAGGTGGGAATGGTGGATTCGGAGCAAAGAAGAACACGGTGTATATCCTGCATCCTGTTTTGGCGTGATTCCCTGGTGGGGTGGGCGATGCGGCGCTGTAGCTGCATGCATTAGAATCAAACACATCCCTGCTCCTTCTTCCACCCATAATACCCTGTATAGTATTATGTGCTAACTTGTATATAAGTGCAAGTAGGTCATTTTAATCTATTATAGAATAATATTCATAAATCTGCTAAATTTAGTCATAAATTTATATATTTGTACAAGATTCCTCTATAGATAGATAAATTTTAAAGAAATAATTTTTAGAAAGCTTTAAATATTAGAATTACAGATGATATTACTGGTGTAGTTGATGCCTAGAAGAGCGAAGAAGGAGGAGTTGCCAGAGGCTGTTAAACAGATATTGGACAGGTTAGGCAAAGAGCACGACTATCCTCTGGAAGTTCACAAGCGGAATGATAGCTATTATGTCTCTGAGAGCACCTGGTATTGGGACAGCTTCAGGAAACAAAAAAGAAAGGCCTCCCTTTATCTAGGAACTATAACAAAAGATGGCAAACTGGAAGAACCTAAAAGGAAAAAACTCGCGACAAGCGGGGTAAAAAATTTAAAAGAGTACCTAAAAGAGAAGAATATAAGTGCAAAGCAGGAATCACAAACATTTTTCGAGAATAAATGGGAGCCGGAAACTCTTAGGATACTAAGCACCGAACCTAGAGAGGGCATCATGAAGGTAAGCAGAGAACTCAACACCCCATACCCTACTGCGCATAGCCGGGTAAGAAAGCTGGAAAAGAAATATGGTATTAAATATACACTAGACTATGCCTTTTTAGATAGATTCAATTTCCACAGATTTTTAGTCATTGCTAAATTTAGACAAAAGAAACCGGACATTGATAGGCTTAAAAATCTCCTGAAAGCCGAGCCAAGGATTCAGCTCGCGCTGTGGGCGAGAGGAGACTACAATCTATTCATTTTTATTCTTGCGTCGGTGCCCAGCGAAGCGGAAAGCATTGTCTATAAATTGAGATCAGACCCTACCCTTGAAAGATGCCCTGCATTTTGGTATGCTAGTTATTATCTGCAGGGATACGGCTATATTCCACTTAGAAACGAGTTTTTTGACTTGATTAAAGAAAGAGTTTGGGTAAAGACAAAAGAAACACCGAGAAGAGAGCATGGACAGCTATTCAAAAGAGAATATGCAGTAATGCGGGAGTTAAATGCGGACGGTCTAATGAGTTTTACAGCTATAGACAAAAAATATAGCTTGAAAAGAGGGTCTGCCCAACATACATATAACAGTTTAATCGAAGGAAAACAGTTGCATAGAGTAACTATGCTCATGGAAAGGCCGCCAATAAAAGGCACAGCGGTTATAGTGCTTCAACAAATTAATATTAACAAGTTCAACAAGACAAAAAAGGATTATTTCAAAAATATAATTGAAGAGACGAATAGACCACTGAATAAATTCATTTTTAGCGGCGATATAGGTTCGCCATATGGCGTAATGTTGATAGCACCTATTTATCAAGAAGGTGACCTGGAAAAGCTGGAGGATGAGCTTGAGAGAAAAGTCAAGGGAATTAGAATTAAAACAGCGTTTGTAAGTGATATCCTGACTGGTAACTTAGGATTCAGAAAAATTGATAACAGAAAAACCAGAACATATGGAAGAATTGCAATAGAAACTTAGATCATAGAAATAGGAAAAAGCCACAGGTCGCTCTGACCTTGTTAACTGTTGCTCTTAGCCGGTTTTACCCTGGCCCGTCATCTCCGCCCATCTATATCACTAAATCAAACTGGGTTCGCAGGGTTTTTATACCCTTCCTATCAACCCCGCCGGCATAGACAATTGACGCAGCGGCCCTCGGAGGCGCCGGGTTTTGGTTTCGTCTAATTTTGGGATCAATCTACAATCGCACCTGTTAAGACAAAGGGTTTATGCACGAATATTGCCGGAACAAAAGCTCTATATTGCTTGATTGCGGAATGGATTTATGCCATACTCTGGAAGCGCCGCAGGCGGAATGCATATCGTCGGCAGCTCATCTGTCGATGACGCCCTCCGCCTCCTAAAGCGCAGCCGGGCTATCGCTGAGAGGGCGCTGGGCAGGCCAGAACGCGCAGCGAAGAGGAAAAAGCGCGGTTTTCTGTCCTTCCTTTCGTCCGGCGATGCTACTCCCCACAGCTCGGTTAACGGGATAGAGCTCGGGATGTCAATGGAGCATATGACCGAGAAGCAGCACTATGTCCGCGATTACTCTTCCATCAATTCGAGAGTGGAGACGCGCATGAGCAGGGTCGGGGAAAATGCCCCATTCTACATAGACTATTGCAATGAGCAGACCATGCACTGCGCGATCCTCGGAAGTTCAGGCTCCGGCAAGACCACGACCATGCGCTCCCTTGTCGCGCGGGCCGCAATCTCATACAAGACAAGGTTTCTTGTAATTGACTGGAACGGGGAGAGCGAGGACTGGGCATCCTCCGCCGGCGCCGCAATCTGGCGGGTGCCCGAGCACATGAAGATAAATCCATTTGCGCTGAGGGATGCGATGCCTGCCGAGCGTGCGAGCGAGGTCGCGGAGCTCTTCCAGTTCGGCGCAAAGCTGACCCCCCTGCAGGCGAACAGGCTCAGAAGCGCGCTTATAGAGATTTACAGGGATAAGCGGTCCCCATCGCTCGTTGATGTATGGCTGAAGGTGGGAAGGAAAGGTTCGCGCGACAGCGATTACGCAGGCTGGATGGACCAGAGGCTGAGGATGGTCCAGCGTGTCATAGGCACCGAGCCGGATGAGTTCTGGTCAGGCATCCTGCAGAGGAACAATGTGGTAAGCCTCAGGGGTCTCAACGAGATAGAAAAATCGCTCTTCGCATATGCGCTCTTCCAAAGGATATACGACTCTTTCAACAGGAAGCCGGAACTCAACGCATCAGTGAAACTGCTGCTCGTCCTCGATGAGGCGTGGCAGATACTCCAGGACCAGAATGTGAACGGCACACTTTACGAATCCTTGCCCACAAAAATAGTCAGGCTTGGCAGGAAATATGGGTTCGCGGTGATTGTAAGCACACAGCAGATAGAGGATATCCCAAATCCATTCATAAATTCCAGTTCTGTCAAGGTGCTCCACAATTACCATGACTGGGAAAAGGTCAAGAGCATGCAGAACGTTTTTGGGCTTAACCCGCTCGAGAAGGCGTATCTCAACAGCGCGCACATCGGGGAGGCATTCGTCTTCGACAAACAGAAGGTCCAGAAGGGGCAGCAGTGGCCGGAGTACGTGAAGATAAAGCCGCTGCGGGAGTCTGAAATGGAGGAGCTGAAAAACAGTTCTTTGCGCTACGCGCCACAAAGGATAGATGAAGAACAGCTTCCACTCGATCTTTATGAAAGCACAGGCAGGACTCAATCCGCAAAGCCGGAAGAAAAAACAAACATTTTCAGGCATCCGATCGAAGCGCCGACACCCATGCTCCATGCGGGACTCCTCGCCCTGCAGAACAATCCCGGTGCCGGCATGAACAAGCTTGTCAAGTGGCTGACGCAGAAGGGATGGATTACGAGCACCACTACCATCTATGGAAGGAAGGGGAGCTATCCTGGAATATTCGACAACCTCCTTTCGTTGAAGATGATAGGGAAGAACGCTGAAGGCGAGTTTGAGATTGCGGAAGAAGGGCTGCGATGGATAGATCCATTGAGGATTTCTGAGTCGGAACCCAAACAGCAGGGTTCAGACCTGCACAAGCAGATTGTCATCAAGACAATCAGGAAGCTGCACGAGCAGAACATGCTGGTGATTGCGCCGAAAGGCGTCAGCACAAGGACAGAGGAGCTGCCAGACCTTGTCGCGTACCCGATGGCAGGCAAGAAGTACCTCTGGGATGATTCGAGGAAGAAGGCATACGAAATCCAGACTGGCGCACGGAAGGAAAAAATAGAAGCGAATTCGCGGAAAGACACCGGATACGGTCTTCCGATAGTCTGGGTCTCACACAGCGAAGAGGTCCTCGCAAAAATAAGGGAGATTGCATCAAGCGGAGACGAGTATCTTTTGGTCTAGCTAGACGGTCTGCGCGTCGACGACCCTCACTCCCGGTTCCACCCTCATGAGCCGCACTCCGCTTGCGCTCCTTCCCGTCTGCCTTATCTCCGATACTGGGAACTGGATCGAAAGGCCTTTCGAATTTATCAGCAGCACGCTTTCCTCGGGCATTACCTTGAGGGACTTGACAACATACCCTGTCTTCTCCTTCACCTTGAGGTTGATCACTCCCTTGCCGCCCCTTCTCTGCAGCCTGTACTCCTTCAGTTCTGTGACCTTCCCGAATCCATTCTCTGTTATGGTCGCTATGTAATCGGTTTCTCTTGCTACAAGGACGTTGACGACCTGGTCGTTGTTCCCTATCCTTATCCCCCTGACTCCCCTCGCTACCCTCCCCATAGGCCGCACGTCGTTTTCGTCGAACCTCAGAGCCTTGCCCCTCTTCGTTGCTATGAATATCTGCGACTTCCCATCGCTTATGCACGTGTCAGCGAGGGTGTCTCCGTCCTCAAGGGGCATCGCTATTATCCCGTTTGCCCGCGGCCTTGAGAACCTCTCTGCGTTGACCCTCTTTATCTTCCCCTTCCGCGTGACAAAGGTCATGAAGCTCTTCTCAAACGCCCTTGTGTCTATTACCTTCTCGATCGACTCTCCCTCTGCAAGCCTGACGAGGTTGACCGCCGCCTTTCCATGCCCGTACCTGCCTGCCTCAGGTACCTGCCATGCCTTCATCCAGTAAGCCCTTCCCTTGTTCGTGAGCACAAGCAGGTAATCTTTTGTCATGCAGGATACAATCTGCTTTACGAAGTCCCCTTCTGTAAGCTCTATCGCGATTATTCCCTTTCCACCCCTTCCCTGCGCCCTGTATGCATTCGTCGGAAGCCTCTTCATGTAGTTCTTGCTCGTGAGAATTACAGTAGTCTCCTCGTCAGGGATAAGGTCCTCGTTCTCTATCTCCTCGAACTCGGACTGCTCTACCTGCGTCCGCCTGTCCCTTCCATATTTTTCCTTAAGCTCTTTTGTCTCCTCCTTGATTATCTGATAAACCTTGCTCTCATTTTCTAGGATTTCCTTGAAATTCGTGATCTTCTGCACTAGGTCCTTCTTCTCCGTCTCGAGCGATGTGCTCTCCAGGCTCGTGAGCTTGCTGAGTTTCATGTCTAGTATTGCAGTGGCCTGCTTTTCGGAAAGCGAGTACTTGCTCATGAGATGAGAGCGCGCCTCCTTTGCGTCTGAGCTCTTCTTTATCGTTGCTATGACTTCGTTTATGTTTACGATTGCGATGAGAAGGCCGTCGACAATGTGCAGCCTGTCACTCGCGACATCGAGGTCGAACTTCGTCCTCTTCTTTATAACGTCGAGCCTGTGGTCGACAAAAGTCTTGATGAAGTTCCTTATGTTCATGGTCATAAGGTTGTTCCCTATCACTGCGATGTTCATTACAGGGAAAGATATCTGCAGCTGCGTGTGCTTGTAGAGCGTGTTGAGAACTGCGTTTGCATTCGCATCCTTCTTTAGCTCAATCACGACGCGGATTCCCTCCTTTCCGCTCTCATCCCTGAGATCGCTGATTCCCTGGACTTTCTTTTCCTTTACAAGTTCAGCGATCTTCTGCACCATCGTTGCCTTGTTGACGGTGTAGGGTATCTCTGTGATAAGTATGACATTCCTGTTCTTCTCCTCCTCTATCACCGCCTTTCCCCTCAATATGCAGGAGCCCCTTCCTGTGAGATAGGATGCGATGAGCGCGCTGTTCCTGAAGACTATTCCGCCAGTAGCGAAATCAGGCCCCTGTATGTACTGCAGAAGCTCCTGTGGGGTTATGTCCTGTTTTTCGATGTATGCGATTACCGCATCGCAAATCTCCCTGAGATTGTGCTGCATTATGTTGGTCGCAAACCCGACAGCGATTCCGGCGGCGCCATTCACAAGTAGGTTGGGGACCTTTGCTGGGAGGACGAGCGGTTCCTCTTCTGTGTTGTCGAAGTTGGGGACGAAAGGCACCGCCTTCTTTTCCAGGTCTGCAAGCATCTCCTCCGCGAGCTTGTTGAGTTTGACCTCAGTGTATCTTTGCGCGGCAGGAGAATCTCCGTCGACACTTCCCATATTTCCTTGACCTTGTACAAGCGTATGATTCATAGAGAAGTCCTGCGCCATCCTAACGAGCGTCTCGTACGCAGCAATGTCGCCGTGTGGGTGGTACTTTCCGATGCAGTTATGGGAGAGCATCCCATTTGCAACAAACTCGTGTTGGCTATCAACACCAATATCATAAGTAATGTCCTCACCGAATTCTTCTACAGAAATCACCGGTGAAAAGTTCATCTTGTCACGTACTATTGAAGCCATGAAAGGCGCATATTGTGACTTTATCCTAGCAAGTTTGTCCTGAATTCCCCATTCTAAGACCTGGGAAATGCGCAATTGTGTGCTGTGCAAATCAGAACTATATCTTATTTTTGCGCCGGTTCTATACTTTATTCCTGCTCTAAATTTCCTACCTTCGCTATCTTTGTACCAACCACTACCAATATGTTTAGAGCTTAGTTCCGTGAACAGCTTTTCCCCAGCCCAAGGAAGCACATCATAATCAGATTTTTTTAAATTGCGCGTCAGGAGATCCTGAGAACGTTCTCTTTTCTTCTCCTCTCTAAGGTTTAATATGCTTGCGAGTCGTTGTGCATTTATTCCAGCAAACTCTAGGCTAAATGCATCATTTACATGCACTTTTCTACCGAGTATTTTCGTTTCGCCCTCTTTTCTGCTTTTGTACTTTTTCCCGTGGATGTCAAGGTGATGAAGCAGTATCAGCAACTGATTCGCAATCTCGTTGGATATGGTAGCATACTCAATAATGTTTCTCTCTTTGTGTATATGTCCATCTCCATCAAACATTCCACTTAGAAGCGCAGAAATAACAGATTTTGGGCTTATGAAGATTTGCTGGGGAATCCTTTTGGTTTGCGCCTTACGCCCAAGCAAATCAAAAGTTTTTATGAAGAAATCGCATACATCTCTATTATGTACGCGAATATGATAAATCATGCCAGTGCATTTGCTCCCATCCTTAGATTCATATTCTGTTTTTCTCTCTTCTATCTTGGGATTGTAACCGAATTCATGCTGTAGACAAAGTTCTATGGTCTTTATTATTTCAACACTTGCTGAGCAGAAGCCTATCCTGTGGTATTTCCCTCTATCATTATCCATTAAAATGAAGCCGTCAGAAAGCCATTGACCAAGCAGATATGCAATATTCTCGTTTAACCGCCTCTGTCCTAGATCCACATATTCTGTGATTTCTGGATAAAGCGACTTAGTAAGCACATAGTCGCCACATTTTAAATCTTTTGCAGCTCTCCAAACGATCTTCCAGTCTTTTGTGAGGACTTTAAATTGTTGAGAACTTGTAACAATATTCTCCATTCCGGCGCCTATCGCCACCTTAATTAATTTGCGCTTAGGCATGATATAAAGTTCAGAAACCTTTTGTAACCCATCTTGCGTGTAGACTTTAGCGCCTTTCTCTATGTTTTGGATTGGAATCAGTCCCTTATCTGTAAGCACTAGCGTATCTTTTGCGAAACATTCCCCAACAATCCTAGCGCTCTTCTTCGTTGGCTGGTCATGGGTGTTTCCAAGACCGTACATTGCCCAAAGAATCCTCCTCTGGGCTGGCTTGAGGCCGTCCCTTGCGTCGGGGAGAGCCCTGCCTACTATAACGCTCATGGCGTAGTCTATGTAGGAGCTCTGCATCTCCTTCTCGATCGGCGCTTCGGTTATCTCTTCTGCCATAAGCATCAATTTTATATGTCAAGGAACTTGACTTCGCTGCTGTGCTCTTCGATGAAGTGCCTCCTCTGCTCGACATCGAGTCCCATAAGTATCGTGAACATGGTGTTCGCGAGCTCTGCGTCTCCTATCATAACCCTCTTCAGCACTCTCGCCTTCGGGTCCATGGTGGTCTCCCAGAGCTGCTCGGGGTTCATCTCTCCAAGACCTTTGTATCTCTGGACAGTGGCCTTTCCATCGTAGCCCTTCATTACCTCGTTCAGCTGGTTGTCGGAATATGCGTACTTCACTTCCCTGCCCTTTGCTATCTTGTAGAGCGGAGGCTGTCCTATATAGACATACCCCCTCTCTATGAGCGGCTTCATGAACCTGTAGAAGAAGGTCAGCAGGAGGGTCCTGATGTGGCTTCCGTCAACGTCTGCATCAGTAAGAAGTATTATTTTCTTGTAGCGCACGCTGTCCGCATTGAACTGCTCTTTTATCCCTGTGCCGAAAGCGGTGACCATTGTATGAAGCTCTGCGTTCGCGAATATCCTGTCCTCTGTGGCCTTCTCTACGTTGAGTATCTTTCCCCTGAGCGGGAGTATTGCCTGGAAGAACCTGTCCCTTGCCTGCTTGCTGCTCCCTGCCGCGCTCTCACCCTCCACTATGAATATCTCGGACTTAGCCGGGTCGCTCTCTGTGCAGTCTGCAAGCTTTCCAGGAAGCACAGCGCCCTCGAAAAGCCCCTTCTTCCTGCTGAGCTCCCTCGCCTTCCTCGCCGCCTCCCTCGCCTCCGCAGCGCCGTAGACCTTGTCGATTATCCGGCCTGCCTCGGCAGGATTCTCTTCGAAGTACCTCATGAGCTCCGTGTAGACCGCGTTCTCCACGAATGTCTTGATTGCTGTGTTGCCCAGCTTCTCCTTCGTCTGCCCCTCGAATTCGGGGTTCTGCATGAGTATGGTGATGACTGATATGAGGCCTTCCCTTGTGTCGTCTCCTTCGAGTGAGATGGTCCTCGGCTTCTTTGAAAGCTTGTTGTAGTTAGCCATCGCTCTCGTCAGCGCAGCGTGGAATCCGTTGACGTGCGTTCCTCCCTGCGGGGTCTTTATCTTGTTTACGAAAGAAAGCAGATCCTCGCTGTATGTGCCGACATACTGCATTATCAGATCAAGCTTTAGAGAGTCTGTCTGCCTGACCACGCGCACCGGCTTCGATACTTCCTGCTTCTTGTCCCTCATATAGTTTAGGAAGTCAGGCAATCCCTCCTTTGAATGGTAATCGACCTGTTTGGGCGGATTCTCCCTTTCGTCGGTATATTTTATCAGCAGGCCTGGATTTAGGAAAGCGAGGTCCCTCAGCCTCTCCACAAGCTCTATCGTGTCAAAGCTTCTCGCAGAGAATATCTCCTTGTCCGGCTTGAACTTTATTGTAGTGCCTGTCGACTTGTCGGGCACGTCTCCAACCATCTCTATCGGGCCTACGACCCCTCCCCTGCTGAACTTCTGCCTGTAAATCCTGCCATCCCTCTTTACCGTCACTTCCGTGTGCTCGGAAAGGGAGTTTACCACTGTAAGCCCCACTCCATGAAGACCTCCCGACACCTTGTAGACCTTGCTCTCGAACTTCCCTCCGGAGTGGAGAGAGGTCATGATCACCTCGAGCGCGGGCTTCCCCTCCTTCGGGATTATGTCGACAGGAATGCCCCTTCCATCGTCGCTTATCTCAGCGACGTCAACATCCTCGTCCCTGGAGAGCTTTACCGTAACTGTCTTCGCGTATCCTGCAATCGCCTCATCTATGGCGTTGTCAAGCACCTCGTAAAGAAGGTGGATAAAGCCAGAGCTGCCGGTGCTCCCTATGTACATGGCAGGCCTTTTCCTGACCCCCTGCGGGCCAGAAAGCACAACTATGTCCTTTGCAGTGTACTCAGTATCACTCATGCTAACTCCACACTCTAACAGATTGCAATTTATCGTCGGAAAATACGGCTAGAAACTCGCCTGTGGTTATTGTGCTTTTCAGCTTTAAAAGGCTTGCGGTATGGGCATTAAAGCACGATAATTTTGCTGTTATTTAGTTTGCCAAAATCGCTGTCCGTTGCTAGAAGAATTTGGTCCTTTGCGATTGCGGTTCCTGCGATAAGGATGTCGTTTTCATTGATGAGTTCGCCTTTCTTCTCTAATTCCTTGTATAGTTCTGAAGCAGTAATGGCAGCGCTCTCATCAAATTGATATATCTCGACATCTTTTAAGAATTCTGAAACCCTCCCAAAGGCCTTCATCCCGACATTCTTCAAAAGTTCATAAAGCGTTATCGTCGTAATAGACATTTCTTTTTTTGATCCAGCGTACTTTTTGACTGCTTCCTGTGTTTTAGAATCATTTCGCATAAGCCTTATGATGACGCCCGTATCCAAACAAATCATCAATCCACCTTAAACTTCCTGCCAAAATTCCGCCTTCTGTCCTTAAACACTTTGCGCTCCATCGCCTCTCCCTCTTCCTTCGTTAAAAGCCCAGCCAATTTCATTATGTCGGGGTGCCGTTTTTCCATGAGCGACTTTATGGTTTCGGTGTAAGACATCTTGCCTTTCATTTTAGTCAGCTCGTTATATAGTTCATCAGATACCGCAATCAATTTAGACATGGAGTCACTATAAATATATACATATACTATATATTTATACCTTACGCGAGGGGAGCGGCACGCCCCGAAGAGCATGCCGCCGTTTTGGGTGAGTCCCTTGGTTGAAACCCACACCGGACCGGCTTTCACCGGCAATATTCTTATGCAGGAGAAGTAATTTAATGCTTTCTTTTATCAATATACAATAATGTATACTTAAGTAAATGAATAAATACTTTTGTATTCATAATAGACGCACAGAATGCGCGCCATCGCTATAACTTGGCAACTGGTTTTGGGCAGGTCCTTGGTTGGAAGAAAGCACACAGTGCGGTTTTGGGTGATTCCTTGGTTGGAGAAAAACACACATCGGAGCATGAGCTCTGTCAGGGCTCAAACACGGAAGGAAAGCGCACCGCGGAAGGCAGGAGAGACAGCCTTGAAGGGTTCGTCGACCTCTGCGCGCAGACGGATAGCGTCATAAAGAAGGTATTCGCCTGCATGCTGGAGTCGGTAAGGAACACGAATCCGTATGGCAGTTTCTGGCTAACCGTGGACATGGGTGAGGGGCAGACCATTGCAGGTTTCAATGGAGCTGCTCCTGATCCGGTGTACATGGGCATCGCCACGAAGATGCTGGCGGAACACATACCTGTTGGCGGCAGGCTCTACCTTTCCCTCGGGAAGGTTGTCGGCGCCCTCTATGACGCATGGAGAAGGACGTGCGAAGGGGAGAACAGGCATGTGAAGATCGTCATCAGGATAAGCGGCGGAAAATGCGAGGTGTACAAAGTTTGGGAGACCCCCATGCGCTGGGACATACAGGAATGACGGATTGGAGGGCTTTTGATTTTTGGCCCTTTCGTGCTTTCAGTCCCTGCTCCACCCAATCTTTGGAAGATACAACCTTTTTTCATCAAACGGCACAAGCCATGTGAAGAATTGAGCAAGTGCTCGCAATGAAATAAGGGGCTTCGCCTATTATTTCATATAGACTTACCAAAGCCAAAATATTAGGGCAGAAATCAATTCGCGTGCGAAAAATTCCACGCTCTGCAATTAAGAAGATTAGCCCTTAGCGAGCGGCGAGCCCCTGGCGAGTTCTTCAGAACGAGAACGGACGAGGAGCGAGCGTTAGTATTGGGCTGAGGGTGGCAAAACGACTGCGAAGCAGGCGAACGGTGCCCGAAGGCCGTGAAAATACGCTGCGCCTCTGCGCCCTCCAGGCGCTCGCAGGCTCGCGCGATCGGGCGCTACGGCTTTAAGCCTTGTCTGCCAAGTTAAAGTATAGGGTCCAATACCTTTGACGGATGGATTTATGGGGGAAGTCATTAAAAACATTCACAGATAGATTTACTGGTGCTAAAATGAGCCACGAAGCGGTAACTGCCGTAGGCACGTCAAACATCGCGCTGATAAAGTATTGGGGGAAGCGCGATGAGAAACTGATATTACCAACGAATACATCCATAAGCTTGACCCTCGACGAAAACCTAAGCGCAAGGACGACGGTCCTCTTCTCAGACAAGATAAAGAAAGATACTTTTTACCTCAACGGGCAGCTCCAGGACCTTTCTGACAAGGAGGTCGGGGAGAAATTCGAGATAGTAAATAGGATAATAGTAAATTAGATTAATAACCG
>JAJYDY010000037.1 GCA_021790455.1 Microcaldota archaeon
TCTTTAGGTCGTTTATATTCATACTGATCTCCTGGACGCAGGGGATTTACGTCGAAGAGAAAAGAGAACCTGCGTTCCAGGCTCTATAAGAAGTAGGAGTATTTAAGAATTCAACAGCCTACTGAAGTGGAAAGATGGAAGCGTCGGATTACAGGGAAAAAGTGAGGGCTTTTCGCGCATCGAAGAAGTTAGGGCAGAACTTCCTGATCAACAGGAGCGTCGCGAAGACGGAAGCCAATTTCGGGATAGGCAGGAAAGTCATCGAGATGGGCCCTGGCCTTGGGATACTTACCGGGGAGCTGTGCAAGGTTGCAAAAAGCGTCATAGCGGTCGAGAAAGACAGGGCGCTCTACGATTATCTCTCAGAGGCGATGAAGAGCAAGAACCTTGAGCTGATAAACGGCGACTTCTTCAAGGTGCCGGCCAGGAAGCTCTCCGGATTCGACATCATGATCGCGAACATACCGTACAACCTCTCGAGCAAGACCCTGATGTGGCTTGGCGAGAAAGGCATGCCGGCCGTGCTCTGCCTGCAGAAGGAATTCGTTACCCATATGCTAGCCAAGCCCGATACGGAGAACTACTCACGGCTCAGCGTAATGTGCGCATTGCAGTTCACAATCACTCCCATCATAGATGTTCCAGCAAACGACTTCTATCCTGAGCCGAGGGTATCATCTTCCATCGTGTTCGTGCGTCCGAAGAAAACGAAGGCGAGCAAGTCGCTCCTTGACATAGTTACCCTGGTGATGGAGCACAAGAAAAAGAAGATAAGGAACGCTGTCCTCGATTCCGAGAAGATGCTCGGCCTCACGAAAGAGAGCGCGGAGAAGGTGCTCGAATCATTGCCGCACTCGGACGGGCGCGCATTCCAGCTTTCCCCGGAAGAGCTTCTCGAAATTGCGAGGCACATCAGCAGGAGGCTAAAGGATCAGAACCCGTAGCGCGGCTCCTGCACCTCCTTCATTATCAGTGGGTTCTTTGCCTTTTCCTCGAAAAGTTTCTCAGCCGCTTCCGAACCTTCCTTTCCCAGCAGCTGCTTGTAGTGCATCGGTATGGAATGTTTTGCGCTTATGATCCTGGAGGCTTCTGCAGCCTCGCTTGGGTCCATAACATAGGTCCCGCCCATCGGCAGCATCGCCGCATCCACGTTGTACTTTGCGAATACCTTCATCTCGTCTATTATGTCTGTGTCGCCAGCATGGTAGACCTTGAAATCTCCCTCATTCAGGCCAACGTTGAGGACATAGCCGACCCAGTTGTTCCTCTTCGGGTGGAATTCGAGCCTTTCCTTAACTACGTTGTAAGCCGGCACTGTGGATATGCTCATCTTGTCCCTGTAAATCTCGTTGTGGTACGGCTTTACAGCGTGTCCGTCCTTGATCCCGAGCATGTCAAGGCAGTCCTGCGGTCCGAACACGTCAGTACCCTGCTTCATCACCTTGCCGAAAGCATCCTTGTTGCAGTGGTCGAAGTGCGCATGTGTTACTAGGATAACGTCAGCTTTCTCTCTTATCGAGGGCCCTATATTGAAAGGATCTATGAATATCGTAAGCCCCTTCGCCTTGATATAGAACGTTGCATGTCCTACCCAGAAAAGGCCTTTGATGTCCATATTACTGTTTCTGGATTTAGGTATTTAAATGCGTTTCCGTAGTAATTTTAGCCAAAAATACCTAGAAAAGATATATATAAATATGAAAAATGGCGCTATATAATATAAGGGGGACTGGATGATAGGGATAATGAGCATTGCTATTGTGCTGTCGCTCAGTCTAGGGAGCGCGTGGGCACTTGCGCCGCTTATCGTCATCGTGATACTTATAGCCGCAGCCGCAGGTCTTACAAGAGGCGGTGACTTCTTCTCCATAATGGGGCTAGGCACTCTGCTTGGCCTTTCTAGGGGAATCGGGGGAGGAGGTGCAGGAAAGGGCCTCAAGTCAGGCAGTGCGATGCAGAGGAGGTCGATGAAGGCGATGGTAAAGAAGAGGACGCCGAAGGGTCTTAAAGCCTTGGCCAAAAAGGCGGGCGCAAAGCGCGCAACAAGGAGACTTGAGAAGAAGCAGGTGAAGCTCATAGGAAGGGCTGGCGCAGCACTGAATGCTGGCAAAACCGCAAGGGCAGAGAAGCTCCTCCAGAAAGCTGCGAGAGTTGGAGGCAAGGCCCAAACACTTGGTGGGGGATCAAAATACAAGTCAGGATTGGTTAACCAGGCGGTGAAGCTCCAGAACAGGGGTGCCATAAGAAGGACTCTGACAAGGACGCCAAACCAGGCAAACATGCAGGTCGGCTTTAACTACCTTGCTAGCAAAGGCGGCACTCTTACTTCGCAGGCGAGTGCAAATATGTCAACCAAGCTTGCGACGGCTAATGCTAGGGGTAGAGCAGGAGGCGTTGTCGGCACTCTCGGCAGCATGGTTTCTGGAGTTCAGCTCAATAGAGCTATCCAGCAGCACAACAATATGAAAAATCTCGTCTCTAATGCGGGTGCTTACAACCCCCCAACAAAGCCTGCACTGGCGAGCCAGAAGCTTTCTGCTTGGGCATCAGCACGTTCGTCTGCTGTCAAGACCTTGATGCCGTATGTTCCTGGGCTCGCCGTGGTCGTAGGCGTATCCGCAGCGATCTCAGCGACGCGCGCAGGGCTGTCTCCTGTACTGACGAAGGCAGGCGCAACGAAAGCGGCTGGCGAGGCCAGGGCAGCCGTTTCTGCGGAGACGCAGGTCCCAGTTGCGCAGGCCAACGCGCTCGGCGCTCATATAAATACGAAGAAATCGAGGGAAGACCTGGAGCAGAAGATCACTGATGGTGAGACGCAACTCAAGGCAACGCAGGGCTCAAATACGAATGCAACCTCTTCCTTCAACAACTCGCAGCGCAATCTGAAGTCTGCACAGGAAATGTCCGATGTAGCTAATGCTGCAAGCAAGCAGGCCGGCGAACAGACCGCTGCTGCACTCAAATCAGTAGACAAGGCACAGCAGCTAATCTCAAGCGTGAAAGAGCAGGCGACAGACCTAGCAGAGCAGGCTGCAAGACTGAGGGCAGCTGGCAATACGACAGAAGCATCTGCCAAGGAGGCACAGGTTGCGTCGCTTCTCCAATCCATAGCTAATGCGTCGCCGGAGTTAACAAAAGCGAAGGAAATATCAACAGATTCTGCGGAGGCGACGAACAAGGCGAGGTCACTTGCGAAGGATGCCGATGCTGCACAGAGGGACGCAAATCACTATTGGGGGCTGGCTTCGCAGGCGCAGTCCGTCGCGCAGTTTGCGTCGAATGTCGCATCGATGGCGCAGAAGGACCTTAACAATTCCTCTGCAAAGCTCAACACTGCAGAGAACAAGTCTGCCGAATACTCAAAATACCTTGCCGATGCGCAGGTCGGGATGGCAGAGCTCACCAGGGCACTGGCGTCTACAAACAACCAAGGTACAAAGGACCAGCTTCAGAGCAAGATCGATGACCTCAATAGCCGCATTACGACAGTAATAAGCGAGAAGGCGAAGAACGATGCTGAGGTTCCAAAATACCAGACGGAAGTCAAGAATGCATCCGATACGCTAGTTAGCACGCAGGCAAGGGCAGCTGACGCAGAGAGGAATGCGGCAGACGCACAGGCAAGGGCTGCAGCTGCGGCGACCGACGCAGCTACCGCTGCAGCTGATGCAAGGTCTGCAGCGCAGGATGCAACCGCGAAAGCGGCAGAGGCGCATTCGAAGGCATCCGAAGCGATAACAAGCCTCGGTGGTACAGTCGAAGCTATGCCTGCTCCAGGCGCTGTGCCTGCCCCGAGGAGCAATCCAACAGAAGTAAACGCAAACAACAAGTCACCAGCCGCACAGCCGGTGCTGAATACGCCGCTGGAGCCAGAGCTGCCACAGCTCGGTCTGCAGCCGCCTCCGCCGGGAAGCAGCAAGCAGGTGATGGCCAGCTACCAGGATTTGGTTGACAGGCAGGACAAGATAAAATCGATGCAGGACCAGGCGGGCGCACTGCTATCGATGGCGCAGGATCCTGACCTGACCCAAGCTGAAAAGGACAAGCTCACAGATCAGGCGAACAGGATAGAGGTGCTGGCTTCACAGCAGCAGAGGTTGATGCTTAGCGAGACCACAAAGTTCAGGCTTGATGATGCAGCGAAAGCAGCGAAAGAGCAGAGCATAGCGGATGGAAGCTGGCTGCACGATTACCAGGCTTGGACAAGCGTTGAGGCGTACCACAGGCTTGCACACGAGTCAGATACGCGGGAGGAGGAGCAGAGGCAGGCTCTCCAATACGCGTGGCTCAAGAAGCAGATGATTGAGGATCAGGAGTCGCAGAGGAAGGAGCAGGCTAAGAAGGCTCACGCGCAACAGGAAGAGCTAGAGAAGGGGGCGTATATAGGGCTGAGCCCATAATCAGGTCGCTGTCCTCCTTACCAATTCTTCCCCGATTTCCTGCCCCGCCGCGACTTCAGTCATTATCATCCTGAAGGCGCCGGCAGTACCGAGCTTCGCGATGTTCTCCATGGCCGTTACCCTGGATATTATCTTCGTCTTTGCGCTAGCTGACTTTGCGGTCACGACTATCAGCGCGTTCTGGAGGTCGTCGTTGCTGCATGCGATAACATACTTAGCGTTCTCGATGTTCGCCATCCGGAAAATGTCGACAGCCTTCGGATCGCCTATCAGCACCAGCTCGTTCTTCCTGTAGAGCCTGTGCGCCTCCATCTCGTCTGCGGTTAGGAATACGCACTTTATTCCAGCTGCGCTAAGCTCCTTGCATATGTTCTCCGCGAACTGGTTGTACGGAGCCAGTATTACATGGCCCTTCAGCCTTTTTACCTTAGAAACAACATGCCTCCTCCTGAAATCCACCCTCTTTATCGTGTCCAGGAACAGCGCTGCCAGTGCGACAGCTGCTATCGCGAACACGAATGCGTCTATCAGGCTTGCAGCCAGTATCGGCGCGGTGTTTGCTACTGCAGCGGGAAGCAGGTCGAAGTTGATGTCGAGCGATGAAAGAACGTTCCAGACCAGTGCGATAAGCGGCGCTACTCCTGCGATTATAAGAAGACCGTACGAGACGGTCCACAGGGTTGCGCTGATGAGCAATAGCAGCATAACTGTGTGTCTTGTGGCCATCTCATTTCCTCGCTATTATAGCGTCACCTATCTCTATTCCGGCTAGCACCTCAGGGACTATGCACAGCTCTGCGCCAGCCCTGTGCATCTTGGTTATTATTGTATCATCGCTCGCCCTCGCTATTATCCTCACCTCCTTGTTCAGGTGCTTCGCGGTTATCACTCCGAGGAGGTTGTTGTAGTCGTCTATCGTCAGGAACATGACAGACTTCGCAGATTCGATGCCTGCATTTTTTAGGGAGACATCCTTTGTAAAGTCCTCGTGCAGCATGTTGTACCCGAGCTCCCTTAACGTGTCTATCTTTGCGGGATTCTTGTCAACTACAATGAACGGCATTTTCTTCTCTTTAAGCCTGGCGGCTATCTTGTCCGCGAGGAAGGAGTAGCCGCATATTATCACGTGGTTCTTCATCCGCCTGTTCGAGAAGATCGAGAGCCTGTAGCCTATGTCGAGGCTCGTTACTATCCCGATGAGCGCTGCGATTACGAAGCCGACTATCGCGATCTTTATTAGCCCCGCGATTATCGAAAGTCCTACTACGACGTAGAATCCCTGGCTGAAGTCAGGGACAAGGCTCCCAAGGATTGCGCTCTCGTCAACGCCAACAGCGTCGAAAAGCGCGGATATCGTATAGTAGCCAGCCACATATGCGTTGTTGGTGAGCTGCGTTATCGCGAGCACTGTCAGCACCGTGAAGGATATCGTGACTACCGCAAGTATGATGAGCCCATTCCTTGTAACAGCTGCGGGATTTCCGCTCGCGCTTACCACATTAGCACCATTCTTCCTTCTCTCATTCCTTGAAGAGCTCCTTGACTATCTCCTTGCTCGCCACCTTCTGCGGCATGACTATGTAATCAGCGCCAGCCTCCACCAGCTTCTCGCGCACGAACTCGTCGTTCGCCCTCGTCGCTATGAAAATATTCTTGTTTATGTCTCTCGCGGTCAGGACCCCGAACAGGTTCTTCGCGTCGTTGTCCATTATCATCGCGATTGCCTTGGCTGCGTCGATCGCAGCGTCCTTAAGGATTCGGGAAAGCGTTGCATCTCCCTCAATCGTCTTGTACCCTAGCTCCTTCACCCTCTCCACCTTCTTCGGGTCTGAGTCTATCACTATGAACGGGACGTTGCTCTCCACCAGCACATCCACGACCTTCGCGCCGACAGTGCCGTATCCGCACACTATCACATGGTTCTTCATGTCGGGGAACTTGCTCGCCATGCTTCATATTGAGAAGAAAGCTCTTTAATATGTATCATTGCTCCCAGTATTTTTGAAAGTCGGCGAAAGCTTTGATAGAATGTTCAAAGGGTTAAACTATGGTGGGACAAAGGCAGATAAGAAAGACAACAGGATCACGCCGTTCAGGCGTTTCCGCAGTTCCAAGTCGGACATCAATGAGCTGGACGGTGTTTCAAAGAGGTTTTTCGCATCAAGGGGCACTCCTTCTTATAATCTCAGCCCAGGCTGCAATAATCGCTGGGCTTCTTGCCTACACCTCAGGAAGATTCAATCCCTTCTATTTCGTACTTGTCCTTTTCGGTTTTCTTGCAGCGCATGCGGCAAGCAAGATAACTATTTTTTCTCTGTGGTCTTTCCACCAAAATGTTCCTTGTCTGCTTCCGCCTCTGCCTTTGTTCGGTGGATCACTCCATCCCTATGGTGCGGCGGAGAGTAGATGGTATACATCTTGAGTTCAGCCGTCTTCGATGTGTTTATCACATTATGCGTCGCTCCGGATGGAACTATCACGCCGACGCCGTCCTTTACTATGTGCTCAACACCGTCGATTACTACCTTTCCCTGCCCCGCCTCGAACCTGAAGAATTGGTCTGAGTGTTCGTGTACCTCAGAACCAAGTTCATCGCCAGGCTTTACACACATTAGTACAAGTTGGCTGTGCTCAGCGGTGTAAAGTACCTTCCTGAAATAGTTATTCTTCCTTGTCTCCTCTTCTATCTGAATTGCGTATCCTTTCATAAAAGCACCTAATATAAGAGGCACCCCAAAATTAAAATATTGCTAGCTCAACGCGGGATAGTTCGATAAAATAGCTCCAGCCAGATTCGAACTGGCGTCACAAGGTTCAGAGCCTCGTATCCTTGGCCACTAGACGATGGAGCTGCATAAGACAGATATATTGCAACATATTGCTTTTATACGTTATCGTTGCAAAAGATTCATGGCTGTTGTCCAGAACGCCGGGTTCCTTGATGAGCTGAAGGAGATAGTGATAGCGGACGTAGTGCTGATATTCGCGTTCACGCTCACCATTTCCGGGGGGATAATCCTGGCGTTTCGCGGATCGGGAGCCATCGGCATGTTCCTGCTCTACCTCCCCATAGTCGCCGTCGGCGTCACCCTGAGCTTCGTCCTCCACGAGCTGATGCACAAGTTCGTAGCGCAGAAATACGGCGCGATAGCTGGATTCAGGTCATCGCCGATGGGACTCGCCATCACGCTCATCACAGGGGCGTTCGGCTTCCTTCTTGGCATTCCCGGCGCGACGATGGTGTATGCGCAGAGCTTCACGAAGAGGGAGAATGGGATAGTATCCCTTGCAGGCCCGCTTACCAACTTTGTCGTTTTCCTCGGCGCTCTGGGTTTTGGTGCGGCGCTCTCTCCGCTCTTCCTCCAATTCGCATTCAACCCGGCGCTCAGCATCCCGGCTGCGCAGGCTTACCTGTTCGTCGCCCTGAACTTCATCATGTTCATAAGCCTCCTTCTGGCGTTCTTCAACATGCTCCCGATATTCCCGCTCGACGGGAGCAAGGTCTTCGCTTGGAACAAGCCAGTCTATGCCATTGTTATGGGATCGATACTTGCGCTGCTGCTCCTATTCCACCTGCTGCCCCTGATCACTATATTATACATGCTCGCGATAGCCCTGCTCCTCTCGCTC
>JAJYDY010000006.1 GCA_021790455.1 Microcaldota archaeon
CTCCGGACTGACTGTCTGCTGCTTGCTCTCAAGGTTCTTGACGTACTCAAAGAAAGGCGGAAGTTTTTCTGTATTTATGTACCACGCGAAGGAGAGCCAACCATTCACATTCTTCGCTATGTAATAGTTTGTTACTCCCTGGCCCTGCATAAGGTTGAGTATCCTCCTAACTGCGTTTATCTTCATATCTAGCTCCAGCGCAAGCGCCTCATCAGTCTTCGGTGTTGAAAGCGCATTCAGAACATCAATCGCCCTCTTGCTTACATTCTTCTTGAGGTAAGAGATTGCAGCCTCGTTCCTCGCAAGCGTTGCGATTGCGTTCTGCATCTTCTGCGGGTCATGGCGCGGTGCAGCGCTCTCTCTCCTGCTTCTTGTCCTTACCTCTTTGGCCTCCGCAGGCACTCTTTTTGTCTGCTTCAGCTGTGCATGCGTTCTTGTTCCTGCACTAACCTCTCTCGCGGTCCTTACAATCGCTTTCTCTACATGCCTTGGCTTCGCCTTCTTTGATGCATGCATGATCTTTTTCGTCGATTTTTTAGCATGATTCTTCATAAAAAACACTTGACTCAATATAAAATAGGTGTTTTTCAGTATTTATACCTTCACTTATCGCAAATTTTTTGCCTGATTTGTTTCGTTTTTGTCCTGTTGTTTTTCATCACTTTTTGCCGTGCTCATACTACTTCTCTCAAACTGCTCCCTCGTCTGCCTGTTCACCAGCTCTCCAGGCCTGTAAGGCCTGTTGAGCACCAATACGTCGAAGGTAGCGCCGGTTTTAAGGTCTACTGCAACATGCCGCTGCTCATTGCCAAACAAATCTATCTCAAAGACGCCGATCCTCCTGCTGAAAGTAAGGGAATAGGCCTTTTCAACAGCGCTGAACTGCTGTCCATTCTGCAGTCCAATCAACCTTGCCTCGCTGTCCGCACCGAAATCCTTCATATACTTCGACAACATAGCGTCATCTTCCTTCCCAAATTCACCAAACCTATATACGAGCGCACGCCTGCTGCTCTGATTGAAGACTACCAACATCGCATCGTACACGAGGTCTGTGCAGGCAACATACCGTTTCCCCAGCGCATCGTAGCTCCCGACATAAATCCCCTGTGCGTTCAGGTACTCGCATCCAGAATCGGAATCAAGGCGCAGCCTTGACAGGTTCTGGCGCTCCTTGAAGTTCCTTATGTACCTCTCCTTCCCAAAACCTTCCTTGCTGGCATCTTCGTCAAGAAACTTCTCGAAACTCAAAAGCACCACCTACATATATAAATATATCCCTGTCTAAATGTATCAGAAAGGCAGGCGCTAATCTTTAGCATTTAAGCTTATTATAGCTATTTGAGCGCCTTACGAAAAGCTTGATTTTCACGTGAATACATGAAGATAGATGCAATAGAGGCAACAGGCAACGCGCTTAAGTTTACTCTCAAGGATGCAATACCAGGATATGCGAATGCGGTGAGGAGGGCAGGAGCGCTGGTTCCGACGTTCGCCATCGACAAGGTAACTGTGTACGAGAACACGAGCGCGATGTTCGACGAGTACATTGCTCATAGGATAGGCATGGTCCCAATTAAAACACCAACGAAGGGTTACTCAGAGGAGGATGAAGTCATTTTCAACCTCGACGCGACAGGCCCCAAGGTTGTTTACTCAAGGGAGCTAGAGACAAGCGACAAGGACATCAGGGTCGCGAATGAGGAGATTCCACTGATAAAGCTCGGAGAAGGCCAGCGAGTGAGGCTCGAAGGCAAGGCACTTCTTGGAACAGCGAGCAGGCACGCAAAATTCCAGGCAGGCCTCGTGACTTACGAGCAGAAGAACGACACCACATATGACTTTTACGTTGAAGGTTTTGGCCAGATGCCACCCAAAGAAATAGTTAATAAGGCTTTTGAGGTAATAAAAGAGGAGCTCAAGGAGCTGGAGAAGGAAGCAAAGAAACTATAACCTTTACAGGCGGGGATGGCAGAGTTTGGCCAAATGCGCTGGGTTGAGGGCTCAGTGTCGTAGGACTGCGTGAGTTCAAATCTCACTCCCCGCATATAATATTAAATAAGTGAAAAGATGGCAAACGAAAAGAGGAATGTAAGCGAATGGCTCGCTGTGCTCAGCGAGGCATCGAGAGGGAAGCACTACCCTGCGCTCTACAAGAGAGTCTACATCCTCCTCTCGGCCCCGTCGAGACGCAGGAATGCGGTCAGCCTCGAGAAGCTGAGAAAGCACACGAGCGCAGACGAGAACGTCATAGTGCCAAGGAAGATTCTCGGCACGGGGAAGATAGACCACAAAGTGCGGATTGCAGCACTCGAGTTCTCCTCAAGCGCCAAGGCGTCGCTGCAGGCTGCGGGATGTGAGTTCGTTGACATAAAGGAGATGGTGAAGAGGGACAAGGTGCGCCTTATAGTGTGATGCTCATGAAGGACATGAAAATGGATATTGTATACGATGGGAAGGGCAAGATCCTCGGCAGGCTTGCAAGCACTGTTGCGAAGCAGCTCCTGCTCGGGAAGAACGTCGCAGTCGTAAACGCGGAGCAGTGCATAATAAGTGGAGATAGGAAGGGCATAGTTGCCAAGTACAAAGTCAGGGTTGACATAATAGAGAAGGCGAACCCGGAGCACTCTCCCTACTGGCCGAGAAGGTCAGACCTGCTTGTCAAGAGGGTGATAAGGGGCATGCTCCCATACCACAAGAAAGCTACGGGAAAAGTGGCTTACAAGAAGCTGCGCGTATACATAGGGATTCCAGACTCGCTAAAGGATGCAAAGCCTGTGGAGATAGAATCGAAGAACCCCAAGGAGCTCTACGTAAGCTACATGACTGTTTCAGAGGTTTCAAAACTATTGGGATACAACAAGTGATGTTATGACGGAAGCACAGCAGCAGGCGCAGGCAATTACACAAACATCAGCGCAAGCAGCACCGGCAGACGAGAAGAAGAGGGCTCCTGCGAAGAGGAAGGCGCAGAAGAAAGGGGAGAAGATAATCATAGCCAAGAGCAAGAGGAAGACCTCCATCGCAAGAGCCTACATAAAAAAAGGGAAGGGAATAATCAGGATAAACGGGAAGAGCATAGACGCGCTCGAATTCAGCGTGATAAGAGACATGATTATGGAGCCGCTCGCGATTTCAAACACAGCAAGGGACATCTCAAAGAGAGTTGACATACGCGTAAATGTCCATGGAGGAGGGGTCAGCTCGCAGATGCAGGCCATTCGGGGCGCTATAGCCCGCGGATTTGTGGAATATTCCGGCAGCGAGGCGCTAAAGACAGAGCTGATGGATTATGACAGGACGCTTATAGTTGACGATCCGAGAAGGGTCGAGCCAAAGAAATTCAAGGGACCAAAGGCAAGGGCGAGATTCCAGACCTCATACAGATAATAGTGATATAAATGATGATGCCTGTGCGATGTTTCACGTGCGGAAAGGTAGTCGCAGACAAGTGGGAGGAGTACGACAAGCGCGTCAACAAGGACAAGGAAGATGCGGCGAAGGTCCTCGACGAGCTCGGCTTCACTCGCTACTGCTGCAGGCGCATGTTCGTAAGCAATATAGAGCTCATAGACGAATTCATAACCCTCAACAGAAAGTGATGTTTTAATAATATGATAGAAAAAGATAAGGCAGGGGCCATCTGCTAGTCTGGTAGGCTTCGGGCATGGGGTGCCTGAGACCCGAGTTCAAAAGCAATGGCTGAAAATCTCGGTGGCCCCAAATTTAAAGATGCACCGAAAAGGAAGTGAAGCTAATGGAAGAGGAGATCAAGGAAAATGAAGGAAACGAACTGGCACAGGATGCCGACATCGAGAGCGCAGAAGCTCCAGAAAAGGGAAGCAGCGCAGGAGAGAACGGCCTTCTGGCCGGGCAGAACGATTATCTGGAAGTGGGAGTGCACATCGCGACAAAAGTTAAGAGTGCAGGAATGAAGCGATTCATCTACAAAGTCAGGGAAGACGGGCTCTATCTGCTGGACCTGAAGACCATAGATCAGAAGATAAGGGTAGCCGCTTCGATGATCGCAAGGTACGACCCAAAGGACGTAGTAGTGACGGCTTCTAGGATATACGCGATAGTCGCCGCGGAGAAGTTCGCGAACATAATAGGCGCGAAGTTCATAAAGGGAAGAGTCACTCCAGGTACGTTCACAAACCCGCACAGGACCGACTACATGGAGTCGAAGCTGATAATGATTAGCGATTCAAGGAACGAGAAGCAGGCGATAAAGGAGGCAAGCATGAAGAACATACCGATAGTCGCGCTAAGCGACACCGATAATTCGACAAAGTTTGTGGACCTGATAGTTCCGGCGAATAACAGGGGAAGAAGATCGCTAGCATTCATCTATTACCTCATCGCAAGGGAGGTGCTCAAGGCGAGGGGCGACATAAAAGAAAACTCTGAATTCAAATACAGCCTTGATGAGTTCGAGGCGAAGAGCGAAGGAAGACCTGCAGTGCAGCAGATGCAGCAATAACACTGCACCCTATTTTAATCCTAAAACCTCGCAACGGAGCGCCGATGAAATTTGTGGGTGAAAGCCTCGACAGAGGCGTCCGCGTCTCGTTGCGATGCAGCGCACCTTTCACTGCGCTACAATACTATATGGCAGCCGGAAATACTTATGCTTTCTCCAAGTATATACGCATTTCTGGCCAGTTGCACTGCTGTCAAACATCTCATCAGCTAGATTCCGACGTAGAATATTGGTGCCGCGAGGAACGCGATGAGAGCTATCCCCATTCCAGCAAGGCTCAGGTTCCTGGAAAGATCAAAGAACTTCCTGTTATCCCTCCCGCCAAGGTAGCCAAAAGCCACGAATGCGAACATTAGGTTGGCAATCGTGACGAGAGCGAGGTATAAGAAATTATACTTGAAAGGGAAGTCATAGAAAAATAGGAAGATGCCCATCCCTATCGCCTCAACGTAGAGGATCAGTGCGATAGTCGCAGATTTCTTTACACCAATGTACCTTATCAAGTTCCTTGCACCCCTCACCTTCATATCTCCAGACCTGTCCCGTATCATTCCATGTATCTCTCGCGCGAGCCCGCTGGAGAATACCACGAATGAGATTAGCACTATGCTTATGCTTATCGTGCTGGATACGACTATGTTCCCGAAGATGAATGGGATGACCATGGAGAAGGCGACATAGACATTGCCGACAAGCAGCATGTCCTTCATCTTCTGTGCGTACAGATAAGCGAGGCCTGCGAAGACGAGCGCGATGATAAACACATACCTGTTGATGAACGCACTCGCGGCTATTCCGATTGCAAAGCTTGCTATGGCGACGTAATATGCGCTCCTCCTGCTTATTGCGCCTGACACTATCGGCCTATCCGTGCGCTTGTTCGCCTTGTCGGTCTCAACGTCAAAGTAGTCGTTGATTGCAAATGCGCCCATGCTGACAAAGAAGGGCGTGATCAGCGACAGCGCGAATACAGGAAGCTGCGGTATGCCGCCGCTTATCAACTCTGCGGCAACCACAGCTATTATCAGAAGCAGCGAATGCTCTATGCGCGTCAACTTTGCCACTGCGCTCAAAAAGCTCATGGTAGACTTATACAGAGTCCGCTTTAAAATTGTTGTGCTTGGCAGGAATAATTAGCCCCGATGAGGTGAAAATCCTGGCGAGCGTGTCCAGTTCTCCGAATTTTAGTATATGAATGTTGCCTCTGCTGAAGTTTCTTACATATCTCTCATAGTGCTCGTCCGCGACGAACACATAGACCTCCCTGTAGGCGATAGCCCTCCTATCTAGCATCTCGCGAGTGCTATCGTCCGACTTGCTTCCGGTTTCGTATTCGACCGCCGCTTTCCAGCCGCACCCGAACCCGATTATGTCGGGCTTGTTGGTGCCATTCACGGTTATCACATTCGGCATGCCTAGGTTCCTCAGCCCGTCGGATATCTTCCTCACATAAACCTCGTGCTGAACCGAGAGGTTTCCCCTGCTTGCCATGCACCAGAGCTCGTCCCTTCCCTCTTCCTTCCACTGCAATGTGTCAATTCTCTTATCAGAAATAAGCTCGTCAAGCCGCCCACCAGCTTCCTTCCCTAATTTCCCGATGAGCGCCTCCCTGGTTGTAGGCCTGTACGCGAACGAAAGGATGTTGTCGACAAGCTCCCTCTCCTTTTCATCCTTCACTGATCCAAGTTCCGAAAGTTTTGATATGACCTCCGCCGCAGTCTCAGTTTTTACCAGCGCAGGCGCGGAGAAGCCAGCCTTCATCATTAGCGCCTCGTGCTTTCCAAGGCCCATCATCCTCTGCCGCACCCTATCCATTATCTCTCTATGGCCTCCGCCGAGCAGACCAGCGACATAATCAACCTCGTCCGGCTCCCTCGAGTAAAAACTTATGAATGTTGATGCGTTTGCAACTATTTGCCTGTCAAGGTTGTTTGCCGAGTGGGTGGCCACTATAAGGCCTACGCCATATTTCCTGCCCTCCTCTATAAGCCGCCTTATCAACTCCCCCGCTCCATTCCCGCTGCCTATCAGGAACTGTGCTTCATCTATCATTATGTAGTGGCGCACCCCCTTCTCCTTCTCGTTATCTTTCATCGACGCGTAGAGCCTTTTCAGCAGTTCGCTGATATATATCGTGCGCGCCTCCTTGTTCTTCAGCTTCGCAAGGGAAAAGGAGAGAATGGAGTTCTTCAGATCTTCAATAGAGATAAAGTCACCATTGAATGCAGGGCAGTTCAAAGGAAGGAACTTGCTGCGCATGCTGCGCAGGCCCTGGCGTTCCGTGGCGCTTTTCGAGAGTTTTAGGAAGACCGTAAGCTCGTCAACAAGGTCCGAGATTGTAGGCGTGTGTTTTATCACCTTTGCCGTCTTGCTCGGCGCGCCCATTTTTCGGTAGGTGTACCAAAGGCATATCGCAAGAAGCGCCGATTGAAGGTTTCCAAGGTTGTAGACATCGGTGAACAGGTTCGTGAGGTCGTTTATCCTGTCTGCAACGCTCATCCCGTCTAGCGCGAATACGTTTATTCCGGCATGGACTGCACTGAGCACTTTCCCGCCCGCACTTTTTATTACATCACCATGCTCGTTGTGAACATCGAATACCATCATCTTCCTTCCTGCCCCGCAGATCTCGAATATCAACGACTTGCAGAGGGTGCTCTTTCCATAGCCGCTCATCCCTACTATCAGGATATGGGGATTCGGCTCCTTCTCAAGGTCGAGCACGGCCTCTCCAGAATGCGGCTTCCAGCACCATTCGCGCATGGAATTCGCCGTCGCGAAACCGCTCCCGGCGCGTCTCATTGCCTGCACTCTCTTTTCTACGAGCCTTTCAGCAAACCTTCCTACTGTTATCGTGCCTGCGTCAGCAGGCTTTTCCCTATTGCCCATCATTAGTTTTACAAATTTTTGTATATCAAACATAAAATCACCTGTTAAAAGGAAAGTGCGCGAACTGCCAAGCCTTATAAATATTGGTCGGTAAATCATTAGCGTGCCAGGGTGGCAGAATCCGGTAATGCGCCGGTCTTGAGTTTTCAAAACATCAAGAGCTGATTAGTGATGCAAAAAGAAAACCGGCGCCCCTCGGGGCTTTAGGGTTCAAAAGCAGAAACCTGCTGAAATTCCCTACCCTGGCGTACGACGTTTGCGATAGCTGTAGCTATCTACAAATATCCGGAAAGGCGAGTTGATCTATCGAGAAAATGTCCTCACCAAACCTGGTTACCACCCAGCGTAGGGGAGTCCCCAGCAGAATGGGAGAATAGCGCCCCGCACACAGGCGCCAGAGCAAGTAGCGCATGGCTGGATTATGGGGCAGCAGGGGCGCCAACACCTTGGTTCGAAGAGCTCAAAAGCGGATTTCAGGACCTTGCGGGCAGGCTTGGCAGGATAGCCGCATGCGCGAGCGCACTGCAGAGCGCAAAGCAGAAGATAGGGCAGTATCTCGAAGAGGAGAAGTCGCGTGCGAAGCTGGGGGCAGGGACCGGGGAGAGCACCGATGACTATTTCAAGGGAGCAATGGCCAGGCTAGACTCTATACTCAGAAAAGCGCCAACATCGTCGCAAAATGGCGACAAGAGTTAACCTGTTTGTATTGCGCCGGTAAACGCACTTTCAGCATTCTTGTGAACATTCCCCTTTAAATATCTTCCATTCAAGGGTGCAAAGAATATTATTAGGAGCAAAAGATATCAGCCCTTTCCCTGCTGTTTGACAAGTGTCAAACCTCACTTCCGCTTTTTCCTTTGTTATAAATATTAAGTGAGCGAATTAGGTTATGGGGGCTGCAATGACACACATGATACGCGATGAACCATGTCCCTGGGCCGCGACAGCACCGGCGGTGAGCGCCAGGAATACCGCACTTTCCAGAATTGACTTCGTGGTACTTGCGTATCTGAGAGTCCACGATGACGCGGTGCATCGCGCTGAATTGAATGGGCACAAGATTCCAGACCAGCATGCGGAAGTCCTGAGGCTGCTGCGTGCAGCAGCGATGCAGGTTAGCAAGGATCACCTTTTCCCTCTCGAAGCCGCAAACTCCGCCGCTATTTTCGACAGCAGGAACAGAGGCCTCGCGCGCGTTCAGATAACCATAAACAAGTTAGCCGCAAGATTCAGGGAACTTTGGTCAAAGCCAGAACCAAGCGTGAGCGAGGTAGCAATCGCATTCAGGGCTATTTCCACAGAGATATTCAATCAGCACTACAACACAAACAGAAGGATGTGGAGCGATTAGATAAGGACGACCAGCGCGAACCCTACGAGCGCACCAGCTACGCTGCAGATGAAGTTCGAGGTGTACTTGTTCCCTATTCCCTTCTCCTCAAAGTATCCCAGATAGGAGTCTGATATCGTCCCTACGAAACCGCCGACTATCGCCGATGCGATAAGGAGCAGGAGAAGAGGTGGGACGCTGCTGCATCCGCCAACAGAGCAGTTGAAGAGGGTTGGGTTGAAGAAGAAGAAAACAAGCGCGGAAACTATTGCGATGAGGAATGCACCGAAGACCCCCATGCCGATGCCGAAGAGCGTAACGCCGCCAGACGTGCCCTTCTCGACTTTCTTAAACGTGACTATGGATGTAGGCTCCCCATCGAGGACCCCTATCTCGCTGCTGAACTTGTCTGCTGTGACTGCGGCAACGCTAGCCATGAAGGTGAAGGTGTAGACAGTACCGGACAGGCCGAAGGCCTGGAAGTGTGCGAGGAGCACGAAGATAAGGGGGCCCAAGCCGTTCGCAACAACGTTCTTTATTCCCCTGGTCTTCTGGTACTGCCTTATCTTCTTCTTGTATTTAGTGCCAAGGTGGGTGACCATTGCGGATAGCACAAGGAAGTAGATCATGACGAAGATGTAGAAGCTGCCAAGGAGTGGACCTCCAAGATAGAGCATAACCAGAGCGATGAGCAGAGCTAGCAAAACGCCCTTGATATCGAGGGTAAGTATATCCACAGCATCAATCCATAACTATGAAAGCAGACTGGAACGTCCGAAGTTATACATCTCGTGAGAAGCTTTTTAAAGCTTCTTTTTCCATATTTTATTACGGGTTCTCTAAAGGAAGGTCGTGAAAGAACTGGTCGCCTTGCCGGTGTGGCTTAAAAACCCGCCGGCACTTGTTCTTTTTGAAACAAGTGCGTAGTTTTCTTCTCCTGCAGTTGCATTTTTCCCTCGAAGAGTGTGCTGTGTTCCAACCTTTAAATATCTTCTCCTTCATAATTAAGGTGTCAAAATAGTCGTGTTTTAATGGCAAAGGAAAAAGCGATAAGGGAGCTGGAGGACCTGCCTGGCATCGGGGAAACCACAGCCGAGAAGCTCAGGGCCCTGGGCATAGCATCCCTCGAACAGGTTGCTGTAAAGTCCCCCCACGAGCTTGCGGAGATAACTGGCATCAGTGTAGAGGCCGCGAAGAAGGCTGTCCAGGCAGCTCAGGAATCCACGACCATAAACTATGAGACTGGAGAAGCCATCCTCGAGAAGAGGAAGGAGATAGGCAAGATAACCACAGGCAGCAAGGACCTCGACGAACTCATAGGTGGCGGAGTGGAGACGAACGCCATCACTGAGGCATATGGCAAGTTTTCCTCAGGGAAATCGCAGATAGCGTTCCAGCTGGCCGTCAACGTGCAGCTGCCGAAGAAGGACGGCGGGATGGATGGCGCTGCGCTGTTCATAGACACAGAAGGCACGTTCAGGCCTGAGAGGATAGCCAGCATGGCCGCGGCGGCAGGCATGGACCAGAAGAAGGTGCTCGAGAACATAATAGTGGTCAGGGCAATCACGACAGACCAGCAGATTCTCACTGCGGAAAGGGCTGACAAGCTAATTCAGGAAAAGAACATCAAGCTCATTATCGTCGATTCGATGACCTCCCTATTCAGGAGCGAGTTCCTGGGAAGGGGTGCACTCGGAGAGAGACAGCAGAAGCTCAACAGTCATGTGCACAGGCTGCAGACCCTTGCCGATAAATACAACATCGCGGTCTACATAACCAACCAGGTGATGGACAATCCAGGGATAATGTTCGGCGATCCGACTACGCCGATAGGGGGCAACGTGCTGGCTCACGCCGCCACGACAAGGCTTTACCTGAGGAAGAGCAAGGAGGAGAAGAGGATAGTCAGGCTTGTGGACTCGCCGAGCCAGCCAGAGGGGGAATGCGTGATAAAAGTCACGCCGAATGGCATAAAGGACTAAGAGCGGTGCGTGATAATGTGCTTTATCTAATAGGAATAGGGTTGAACAAGAAGGACTTCCCTATAGGCGCAGTAGCTCTCTGCGAGAAGTGCGACGTCTACATAGACAGGTACACAACATTCGTCGACGAAGAGAAGATGTCGTATATAACAGGGCTGCTTGGAAAGAGGCCCGTGGAGCTTGGGAGGGCGCAGATGGAAGAGGAACTGCCAGAGCTGCTCGAAGAGGCAAAGGGGAAGGATGTAGCGTTGCTGATAGGCGGCGACCCGCTTGTTGCCACTACGCACAAGATAATATTTATAGAGGCGAAGAAAGCAGGAGTGAAGGTCGAGGTGAGGCATGCTTCGTCAATCCTCTCAGCGATAATAGGCGAGAGCGGACTGGACTTCTACAGGTTCGGCGCGATATGCACGGTGTCGAGGTGGACAACCAACTACACACCCACCTCTTTCTACGAGACGATAAAGAGGAACATCGACAGCAACTTACACAGCATTGTGCTCTTGGACTACGACCCAGTGAGGAACTCATCGCTCGAGACGAAGGAGGCGATAAGGATAATGGAGGCTGCCGAGTCGAAGTATGGGAACGGCATAATTACAGATTACAGTACCGTCTTCATAATGCACAAGATAGCGCTTGACGACCAGCAGAAGCTCCTCACAACGATAGGCGAGGCGAAGAGGCTCACCTTCCCGAGCGGCCCTACGGCCATGGTCATCCCGGCGAACCTAAGCGACATAGAGAAGGAGACGATCGAAAGCATGTACTAGTGGGTAAATGGCACTTCTACTGGAGCTTGTTGACGGGAAGAGCGCGATAGCCTCAGACCAGTCTACGAAAGACATACTTGCGAAGGGCCACTTCGGCGAGATAAAAGGCAACATCCTATACCTGCAGCCAGAGGAGGTGCTCTACCTGGTCGACGTGAGGAACGCAGAGCTGAAGAAAGATGGAAGGGCGCTGGACTTCAACGAAGCGGCAAGGGCCTTCGGGATAAAGGGGAAGATGCTGGCAAGGTACCTCACTTACAAGGACTGGAGGGACAGGGGGCTTGTCATAAAGGGGCCGGAGTTCCTGAAAAGGGAGAGCACGAAGACGCCGATAAAGAGGTATCCCCCTGGAACCCTGAAGATGAAGCCCTACAAGCTCGAGGGTGTATTCTACCCTGAAGACCTTACAACGATAGTCAGCAGCAGAGAGGACGCCAGGGAAATATACCTGCAGCACTGGTTCGGGCAGTATGGGACCTACAAGGTGAGCAACAGGGGGTCGCTGAACAAGCTCGACGTCTACGAGACAATATTCCTCCTCGACAACGGGAACCTGAAGGTATCCAACTTCACGAGAGCAGAGATTTTCGCGCATGCAGCCAAGAGGAGGAAGGATTTCCCAAAGCTGTATGATGTCTACGCAGACTGGAGGAGCAAAGGGTACGTAGTAAAGACCGGATTCAAGTTCGGGACGCATTTCAGGATTTACTTCCCGGGCGCGAGGCCGGACAACAATGAGGAATGGTCGCACTCGAAGCACGTAGTCCATGTATTCCCTAGGGACGTGAAGCTGCTGATATCAGAGTGGGCGAGGGCGATAAGGGTTGCGCATTCTGTCAGGAAGACGTTCATACTTGCAATCCCTGGAAAGAGCAGGGAGAAGAAGCTCGCGATCGACTTTATCCTCTACCACAGGAAGAAAGGCAACATCGAGGTTCCAGAGGAGGACGCGCCAAGGTTCGGCATGCTCTCCTTGAGCGAGGACGAATACATAGGGGGAGCAGAGCTGTCAGCGATAATAAGCCAGGCGAAGGCGCACAAGCTGGAACTCGTAATTGCGATAGCAGACAGGGAGACGGCTGTGACTTACTACAAGGTGAGAAGGATAGAGCTTCCAAGAAGCGACTACGAATACTACGAGATAGACTGGATGCAGCCCTAGGCGCCTGGAGCAAAATAGATCGACCTATTGGCTCTCGGTAACGAATGGCTTGCTCTCGGTCTTGCGCAGCACCTCGTTTATCGCGCGGACGACCTTCTCCCCCGCCTCCCTGTCATTTCCAAATGCCGCCATGGTGCGCCTGTTCAAGGAGCGAATGAATCTTTTCTCAGTGTAGCTCATTATCCTCGTCGGCAATTCAGCTCTCCTCCTGAGTTCGGCGTCGTACATCACAGCCAGGGTCGAGGCGAGCTTATCACTGTTGCCATATATGACAAGTCTGCCAGCCAGCCTGAAGAAAAGAAGCTTCGGCGTCGGCAGTATCGCAAGCCTGAAACCTTCGCTTTCGCTTTCCAAATCAAGCGCGGTCACAAGGCGGCAGTGGTGCATTTTGCTGCTTGCACTGACGAAGAACCCGCGCTTCCTGAAAGTTTCGATTACCCGCTCCTTCTCGGCTTCAATGCTCCGCATGATTGCGCTTGCGCTGCTCTCATTACGGGATTCTTTGTAGCCCTCCGGGTCATTTACGAAGCGCAGATAGGTCTCCACCGTCTTCAGAGTGAGCTCATGCCTGGCTGCAATGTCCTTGTTGCTATATCCTGCAAGCTTCATGATCAGGCATTTCCTCACGTGCGGAGGCGCCTCCTGCAATAAGCCGTTCCCATCTGAGCGCAGGATCCATCCGTATGGGTGCATGAATTTTTCCCTCAGGAATTGCAGCAGCTCCCTCCTTTCTATCTGCGATGCAGGCGATAGCCTGAGCATGCGCCCGGATCCAACCGGCGACCTCTCAATCAGGTCTGCTTTCGCCAGCTCAAGAACAAGGCGTTTTCCTCCATCCTTGCTCAATCCAGAAATCTTGTGGAACTCTCTCTGCAACGGATTTTCATAAAGCGCATTGCACACGCTCTCCGCTAGCCTGAATGCCTTGCTTTGCCCATCGGCATAGGCTGAGCCGCCCATTGCGCTAACGCTGAAAGGCCGTTCCATGAGTCTCAACTCTTAACGAACAGATATTTAAGTTTTTCGAAAAGAGGCTGGAATAAGGGAACTGAGGGATAGAGTACTGCGCATCAGCCCTGGCTGTGCCTCATTACCTCCCTTCTCCCGGATGTCCTGCACATCGTACATATCCCTATGTTCGGGTCGTAGTGCGAACCGCAGACCATCTGGCCACACAGCTTGCACCTGTGCTCAGCCGGGCTGTAACACACAGCGCAGACGGCCCTCCCCCTGCCCTTGCAAGAGAGGCAGATTCCTGTAGAAATGTCGAAGTGCTCGCTGCACACCTTCTTGTGGCAGATAGTGCACGTATGGCGTGGCGCCCCACCGCAATAGGCACAGGTGTCCTTGTTCTCCATGATATGCATTGGCACCATGCATTTTAACACCTTCGCAGAAAGGCAAAGGTGCAGGTTTTCTTTAAGAAGGCTTTGTTTTTTGTCGTTCTCTTTCAAGCGCTTAAATAATCCAATTGAGATTCTTTTCTAGGGGGTAGTACGCAAACAGAAATGAATGGCGAATACATTGCCACTCAGCAAACAAAAACAAAAGAGACAAGGACTCACAAGATATTCCGGTTGATGAGAGCTGGGGTAAAAGAGGTACTACCCTCCACATATTCATCGAACCGCGAGAAGGAACGCAGGCGAGATGGGATGAACCAGCATCTGTTGAGGGCTGATTCTGCCAAGGCAGCAGCCGCAAGGGAGATACCGATGCGCGGCACTGACCGGATAAGCGTGCAGGTCAAGGAATCTTTCGATGTCGGTGCTGGCTTCTGGGAAGACGAATCGCGCAAAGAGCGGAACGCCACAGCAAAGTTCAGCATACTCTACGACATAGATGATGGCGTGCACAACGTAGCAAGGCTCGGATTCCTCGCGACGGTGATTGATGCGGGAAGGTCGCTGTTCTTCGAGAACAACAGCATAATGTTCACACTAACTGACAAATGGGTCTTCATACCTGCGCTTGGAACAGCGATGTTCTTCACAACGCACTATGCACTACGCTCCTTCATAAGATTCCTTGAAGAGAGAGCGAGGAGCAAGGAGATGGAAATGCAGAGGGAGAGGAGCATGGCGCAGACGAGAATCCCTGGATCGGGCGTGCCGATGTTCGGCTGAGAGCAAAAGAGGCGCATCTAGTAAAAAAGCAGTTTGAAGTCGAGAGTTGCGAGATCCTGCCAGTGGAATATCACATGGCTTCCGCTTTCCACTGCCAATGCGAGCTTTTTTATATTTTTAGCATAAAGCATTATCGCTTATTCTGTGATTCAAATGAGCATGTACAAGTCAATGAGAGGCACGTTCATACAGGAGTATAAGGAACGCTCGCCGCAATACAAGGAGAGGATAGTCAAGTGGAGCTCAGAGCCTCCAGTGCTCAGGATAGACGGGCCGACAAACATAGCGAGGGCAAGGACGCTCGGATACAAGGCGAAGGAAGGCGTCATAGTCGCACGTGTGCACGTCCTAGGCGGGACAAAGAAGCGCCCAGCAAACAGCGGCGGCAGGAAGCCATCGAAGTCAGGAAGGTTCTTCACAAGGAGGAAGTCAACGCAGGCAATCGCAGAGGAGAGGGCGAACAGGAAGTTCACAAACTTCGAAGTGCTTAATTCTTACTTTGTGGGCGCGGCAGGATCGGATCAGTTCTATGAGGTGATACTCCTGGAAAAGGCGAACCAGGTCATTCTGTCAGACCCGCACTACGCGCCAATAGTTTCCCAGGCCAACAGGGCAGCCCGCGGACTAACCTTCGAGGGAAGGAAGCACAGGGGAATCTCAAGGAAGGGCTTCGGCACGATAAGGTTCAGGCCGAGCAAGAGGGCGAACGACAGAAGCTAATTCCATGCCCTACATCACCTTCTCGAGGAACCTCAGGGATGTCGCCAAGATCCACAGAATTTTAAGGGAGAGCCATCCGAAGGACTCGATCGTGGAGAGGAGGGGAAGCAAGACGATTAGGAAGGTTGTTGAGAGGGCTGCGTCGAAGGGATTTAATAGCGCACTGGTAATAACAAGCAAGAAGGGAAGTGCATTCCTTGCGCAGGAGATAAGGATAAAAAGGAAAGGAAATGCGCTTGACTGGAAGTCCGGGAAGGAAAAGTCTATATCGGTGAAGAGATGAAGGCCTACTCTGCAAAGATTGTCATGCCTAAGAAGGCAGGGATAGACTACAAGACAGCGCTCGGCGATATCAAGGAGCACGAGCGCAGCGGCGTCTCGATAGAGGAAACCGATAAGGCGCTCGTTGTTGAGATAGAGGCGAACGATGCTGCGTCACTCAGGGCATCTGTGAATGCAATACTCCGTGACATACAAACAATAGACGGCGCGCTCAGCGCACCGTAGTAGTCAATAACCAAAGTCACAAAGTATTATATATCAGAGCAAAGCCTTGTTGATTTATGGTTATGACTGGTAGATCAAAGCCGATAACTGCGCCAGCCGGTGGCAATTCAATAGGCGAGATACAGCCACGGAGAGATATTATCGCCACCTGGAACACGCTAAAAAGGAGTGATCCGAATTTCCAAAGGCTGCAACTCAGATTGCTCTCTATCCTGGCGCTGCTGAGGCACGGCAATAAGATGGCCCTCAGCGAGCTCGCAGATAGGGCAGCCGAACTCACCGGAAGCCAGCGTGCGTCGATTAGAGATATGATTTACAGAAGGCAGGAGGGCTCACCAAGGGCGGGCTACTTCTCACTTGTAAAAGAAGAGGATGAGTACAAAATGGCCATCTCCCTCCGCGGTGCAAGCCTTCTATACATCGCCGGCAATCTACTGAGGCCTTTCTACTTCTGCAAAGCCGGTGAATCGCATCATAGATTCATAGCAGGGAAAAACAGCATCTCCCTCCCAGACGGCACGCGTGAAGCTATTGCGGGCTGCAATGGTTTTGAGGTTGCAGACCTTGCGTTCATCGTCTTTGCGAGCCTGCAGGGAGGGATAAATGACACGCAGGTGCGCTTCAACATATATACGAGTGGCCACGGCCGCAATGCTGAAGAAAAGCAGAGCTATATAAAGGGAAGAATCGGCACTCTTTTGGAGAGCGGGTTCATACTGGAATCCGGTGAGAAGAGCCCATGGATTAAAATATATTCAATAACGGACAAGGGAAAGAGATTCGCAGATGCGTTTTACCATCTCCTCTGCTGAAGGCAACGCATCCCCTGGGAACCCGACTTCCGTAAATCAGCAACCTTTTTAAATGCATTCCATCTAATATATTCTGCCGTAAGCAGTTCTTATTTTCCCGACGGCTGCATCTGGCAAGTTAGTATACACACTAAGTGTTCAAAATGGGACGATTCGGTTCATTGCAATACTGGCAAAGAAGGAGGGCTCACAAGAGGATGCCTAGACTGAGGACTGCGCCTTCGATGAAGGAGGCGCTCCTGACAAACCTTGTCGCATACAAGGCGGGAATGACGCACCTGACTATGATAGACGACGGCGAAGGACCGGCAAAGAATCAGGAAGTCGCCCGCGCATGCACGGTGCTCGAGGTCCCAAGGATGGAAGTATATGGCATGAGGATGTACGGAGCTGAAGGAGGAACGAAGTACCGCAAGACGAGGACAGAGTTCTACAGCAAGGCGGCAGCGCAGAAGCTTGGGATAAAGAATCTCAAGAACGACGAGACGAAGCTTGAGCCGATGAAGGGAAAGCTCGCAGATTACACAGATGTTTCAGCCCTTGTTGTTGCATATCCTAAGGATGTAAGCAGCATCGGGCAGCACCACCCCATGAGGTTCGAATCGAGGGTCGGCGGCAGCACGGTGCAGGAAAAGTTCGATTATGTTTCAAAGCTCCTCGGCAAGGAGGTAAAGATGAATGAGATATTCAAGCCAGGTGAATTCATCGACGTCTCTACGGTCACTACAGGAAAGGGATGGGCTGGAGTCATAAAGAGGCACGGGGTGCACAGGAACGCGCACAAGGCGACCAACAAGATAAGGCACGGCGGCCCTCTCGGTTCATTCGGGGATGGAAGGATTTTCTTCACAGTGCCCAGAGCAGGGCAGATGGGATTCAACTACAGAACGGAGCACAACAAGAGGATACTTAAGATAGGCCAGAAGACAGACACAGAGCAGATAAACCAGAGCGGCGGATTCCAGGACTACGGGGTTGTGAGGAACGACTTCGTTGTCGTCGATGGATCCATAGGCGGAACCGCGAAGAGGCTTGTCAGGATAAGGAAATCGATAAGGGAAAGGAATGCAGCAGGCATCAAGGAGCCGCGGGTCCTTTTCATAGCAAAGTGAGAGTATGAACGCTAATGTATTGAGCTTGCAGGGAACGCAGAAAGGCAGCATAGAGGTGCCTGCACTCTTCAGCGAAACAGTGAGGGAAGACCTCATAAGGAGGGCTGTCATCGCGGAGCAGACCACGAAGCTGCAGCCGAAGGGGCACTACCTGCTGGCTGGAATGAACACCACAGCCAGGTACTACGGCGCGATGAGCTCGTACAGGACCGGAAGGCACATGGGAATCGCGATAAGGCCAAGGCAGAAGCTCGGTGGAGGACAGCAGGGCCAGGTGCGAAGGATCCCGTCTTCAGTAAAGGGAAAGAGAGCCCACCCGCACAAGATAGAGAAGACGCTTATAGAGAGGATAAACAAGAAGGAGTACCAGAAAGCGGTGAGGAGCGCGATAGCTGCTACCGCCGTTGCCGATATTGTGATGAAGAAGCATGCAATCGAGAGGATGCAGCTCCCGATAATCCTCTCAAACGAGATAGAATCCATAAAAAAGACAAAGGACGTCATTGCCATGCTCGCAGCACTAAAGCTTTCAGCAGACCTGGAGAAGAGCCGGAATCCGTCTCTTAGGAAGGGGATCAGGAGGCTCTCGCAGAGGAGGCACTTCAGGAAGTCTGCATTGATAGTCGTCGGAGAAGACAGAGGGATAGTAAGGGCTGCCCGCAACATAGCTGGGGTGGACGTTTGCACTGTCGGAGAGATAAAGGCGGACCTGCTCGCGCCCGGCGGAGTCCCTGGAAGGATTACTATCTGGAGCGAATCAGCGGTGAAGAGCATTCCTTCGGAAGTGGAGAAATTATCATTGATGTGATGTTATGGCAGTTTTGAAATACCCGCTTGCTACAGAAAAGGCGATATCACTTATCGACAAAAGCAACGTAATCACCTACATAGCGGACTTCAGGGCGACGAAAACCGAGATAAAGAAGGAATTTGAGTCGCAGTTCGGCGTAAAGGTGGATTCTATAAGGGCGGTGAACACATCAACGAACCTGAAGAAGGCTTACATAAAGATAGCAAAGGGATTCAAGGCCAGCGATGTTGCATCGAAATTGAAGCTGGCATAACCGCATGACAATGAATGACCGCGTAATGGTGTAAAAATGGGAAAGCGATTGAAGCAGCAGCGAAGAGGCAAAGGCTCTGTGGCATACAGAAAGGCGCCGGGGACCTTTGACATCAGCGTCAGCTACACGACAAAGCGCGATTCCCAGCTTGTCGGGGAGGTGGTAGACATAATCCACCACACTGGCCACACTGCCCCGCTGGCCGAGGTGAGGTACGAGGACTTCACAACCGGGTATCTGATCGCTCCCGAAGGAATAAGGATAGGGGACAGGATACACATAGGCCCGACCCCGCACTACACACCGGGAAGCGTCATGAAGCTCGGCGACATCCCTGAGGGAATTCCTATTTACAACATCGAGTCGATGCCCGGCGACGGCGGAAAGATGACAAGAAGCGCGGGGAGCGTTGCATACGTCTCCGCGCACACGGGCAAAATGACGACCATCGCTATGCCATCCAAGAAATCAATAACCATAAGCAGCGAGTGCAGGGCGCAGCTCGGAGTAGTCGCCGGTGGCGGAATGGACGAGCAGCCGATAGTCAAGGCCGGGAAGAACCATTACATAATGCACGCTATAAACAAGATGTGGCCAACATACAGGGGAGTCAAGTTAAACCCGGTAGACCACCCGTTCGGCGGAAAGCAGCACCACAAGGGTAAGAGCAGCATGACGAGCAGGAATGCGCCTCCAGGAAGAAAGGTTGGACACATCGCAGCCCGCAGGGTCGGGAGAAAGAAGAAAGGCTAGAGTAAATGGCAGAACGAATAGCATTTAGGGGAAAGACGGCGCAGGAGGCGCAGGAGATAAAGCCGGAGGAATACATTGGCCTAGTCAAGTCGCGCCAGAGGAGGGCGATGAAGAGGCAGGGCCTAGTCTACAAGAGGCTTATCCAGAAAGTGGAGATGCACAAGAAGAAGGGAATAACGAAGCCGATAAGGACGCACGTTAGAGAGGCCGTCATCCTTCCGTCATGGATAGGGATGAGGTTTGACGTTCACAACGGAAAGGAATTCCAGATACTCGAGATAAACGCAGGAATGCTCGGCCACAGGCTCGGAGAATTCGCGTTTACCACAAAGAGGGTGCAGCACAGCGCACCTGGAATAAGGGCAACGAAGGGGAGCAAGTTCCTAGCGGTGAAGTGATTATGCAATACTCATACAACCAGGACAAGCGCGACATCGTCTTCGCGAACGCGCAGAACCTCAACGCCAGCTTCAAGGATCTTGGGATCGTCTGCGATGCGATAAGATACAAGAGCGTGCCAAACGCAATCGACACGCTCGACGCAACGATATCCGGAGTAATGCCTATGCTCTACAGGAAGCACAACAAGCACATGGGCGCCAGGCACGAACTCGGCGGAAGGAAGGGAAGGTGGCCAATAAAGTGCGCGAAGGAGGTAAGGAGAGTGCTTGTCAATGCAATGGCGAATGCAACGAACAAGGGATTCGACCCTGACCTGATGTATGTCGTCCATGCATCAGCGAACAAGACGCTTATTGCGCAGAGAAGACCGTCGAAAGGGGCGCTCTTCGTTACCGGGGGGCCAAGCGGTTATGTGAGCGCCAGGATGTCCAACCTCGAGTTTGCAAGAGTGGAGGTAGGCCTTTCAACGCTTGATGAGAAGAAGCTCAGCAACACCATGGTAAGGAGGATAAAGGCGATAGCCAAGATAGCTCCGAAGAGGAAGGTTGAGCAGAAGAAGGAAGCGAAGAAGGAGAAGAAGCCCCTCCTGCAGAAAGGGGAAAAGAGGGAGGAGAAGAAGGAAGAGAAGAAAGAGGAGAAGAAGGCTGCGATAGTACTGGAGAAGCAGCAGCCTGCGCAGCCTGTAGCAGAGAAGAAGGAGCAGGCGCAGCCTGTGAAGCAGGAAGCTCCAAAGGCAGCTGTAGTAGAAGAGAAGAAGTGAAGACATGACAATAGAGAGAAAATTTATAGACAATTCGATAATCAAGCTTAAGATATCAAGATACCTTGAGAAGGAGCTGATAAGGGCCGGCTTCTCCAGCGTGGAGATACAGAAGACTCCCGTGCTCACGAGAATTACTGTGCATGTCCTCAATCCGGGAAAGGTGATAGGGAGAGGAGGCCAGACGATTGACAGGCTCACAGAGACGATAAGGACGAAGTTCCAGGTTGAAAATCCACAGATAAACGTGGTCGAGGTGGAGAACAAAATGCTCGAGCCGATGCTTGTGGCGAGGGACATAGCTGAGAAGTTCGAAAGGGGGCTCAACGCAAGGAAGGTCCTACAGATGGCGCTCAGGATAATCATGGAGAACGGCGCACTCGGCGCCGAGGTAATCGCGGCCGGGAAGCTCGCAGCAAAGGGAGCCAGGGGAAGGACGATAAAGAAGAGCATTGGCTACATTCCAAAAGCAGGGCAGGTGACGGACCTTGTCAGGGAGGCAGAGGCAGTTGCATACCCGAAGTACGGCGCAATCGGAGTAAAAGTGCGAATAGTGCCTCCTGGAACCCAGTTCCCCGACCGAGTGATAAAGAAGATAGAGATTCCAAAGTCCATACTCAACGCCTGAAGACAGTACGGCACTCCATCATAATCTGCGTTGGCGCGGCGCTAGACAAACTTAATAAACCCTTTCCTTCTAATATAATCGAAGATTTGACTTCTTTTTTGGGGTCTTTCAGATTTGTTTAGAGTGTAGTAGATGTTGGGCACAATCCTAGTCGCATTCATAGCGTTTTTGACCGCGATAATACCTGGCTTCCTCCTTGCGCTTGCGCTGCTCAGGCAGACAGGCCTGCATCTGATGGAAATCATAATAATCGGGTTCATCTTCGGGTTGGTCGCAGCGCCGGTGATGACGTGGATGGAATCATATCTCATAAGCTCCATTCACTTCTTCTCCTTCTCACTCAGCCTTTACCTTATCAACACGCTGGTGCTCACGGTAATCGGGCTGGCCCTCTGCCTCTGGCAGGGAGCGTTCAAGGACTTCAGGAGCGAGTTCCTCCCGAAGAAGGGAGAGCCTCAGCAGCCGCATATGGGGAAGAAGGTATCGTGGTTGGTCTGGGCCGCGCTCATCATAATAATGCTGTCGGTGTTCGCTACAAGGATGCAGAGCATAGGAATTGCTCCGAAGTTCTTCGAGTTCGACCCGTATTTCGACATGGTAGACACGAACCAGATACTTGCCTTCGGACAGCAGCTTGCATGCGATCCATCCGCATGGCCTGTGCCTTCCACGCCGCAGCAGTGCGCGGTTGGAAGCGTCCACAGGATAGAACCGATAGTCCCTTATCTGGAAGCTTATTGGTACAGCCTGTCCAACTCCCTTGGCCCTAACCTGAATTATCTCAGCACGACGATGATGAGCGACGTTGGCAGCCTCTATCCGCCGATCGCAGCCGCACTTCTTGTCTTTGTCATCTTCATGCTGATATACCACGAGTACGACGAAAAGCTAGCGCTCATCGGGGCGGGGCTTGCCGCAACGATGCCGGTCCTGTTCACAACGTTCATAGCTGGCGAACAGCTCGTAGAGCCGTGGGGAATATTTGCGCTTTTCTTCTTCTTCGCGGCGTATATGCTTGCGGTTAAGAAGCCTGAGAGCAAGAGGCTTGCGATCTTCGCAGGTCTTGCATTCGTATCCAACTTCCTTGGAGCCCACTACTATTCGGTGACTGCGGGCGTGTTTGCTGCGTACATACTCGCGCAGGGGCTCGTATCCGTGCTGCGCGGCGACCTGAAAAAGGATTTCTACAAGATGAATGCCATAGTGATAGCAGTCATAGTCGTATTCGCAATCATATTCATACCATACGGGTCTACGCTTGGCGCATTCTCCTCCGAGATACCTATAGTGATAATAGGGTTCCCCATAATCTCGCTGCTTGCGGTGTGGGTCGTTGACTTCCTCACAAAGGCGGCAGCCGGCAAACTGCAAAAGTCCCCGCTGCTTGTCATAGCCCTTGATCTGCTGTCGATATTGCCGATAGTGCTTGTTTCGTTCATAATCCTGACCTCGCTCGGGTTGGCATTTGCAATCTGGATACCGCCGGCCATTGCCGCTGCCTTGCTTGTGGTAATGATGCTTAGGAGATCGGTTAAGGAGAACATGCCGCTGCTTTCAAGGTATGCCGTCGTCTCGGTCATCATGACAATCGCAGTGTTCGCAGTGTTCTTCACGCCACTCGGTTCGCCTGTGCAGCGCTACATACAGCTGACGCGCCACTTCACCACTCCTTCCGTCCCGCTGTTCATGACGGTGCAGGAATACGCGCTCACAGGAATAGCGTATAACTTCGGCGCAGCCGGCCTCGGACCGATTGCCTCCTCGATAGGGGGTTTCCCTCTGGTGATACTTGCAGTGATGATGGTGGCGCTGTTCCTTGTGGAGCTTAGCATAATACTCAGGAACAGCAAAACCGGCGTTTTCTACCTTGCGGTCTCGCTAATCGCGCTCGCAGGATTCTCCGAGGTAAAATACCTGCCCCACCTTGGCGCCGTCTATATAGTGCTATTCTGCGTTATGCTGGGAGAGCTTGCATATCTTGCGGAAAACCGCTTCAAGCTGAAGAGCGCCACCAGGGCGGAGAACGCTATCGAGCAGCAGGGCGAGCTCCTCACCAAGAATGAAGATATAAACAAGCATTACACGACAATGATATTGGGAGTAGGGCTATTCCTTCTATTCAGCGTCTTCGGGCTCGTGTACGTGCTTTACAATGCCATACAGAAGGGCATGGCTGGGAAGGCAAGGGATTACATGTTGGTGCTGTTCTTTGTCCTCGTGCTCGTAACCGGGGTATCATCCCTTGCCAAGGGAAGCTTCTTCATGGGAGAGGGCTCCTCATATGCAGACTCGATAGGATCCGCGATGCTTGCCGGGAGCGCGGCGACGCAGACGCAGCTCTGCAACCAGATATCGGCAGCAGGCTATGCGATAGGCTCAGACTTATACTGCAACACAATACCACAGTACTGGCTCAACGCGATGCAATGGATTAGGCAGAACATAGGACCAAGCGCACCGCGCGTGCTTTCATGGTGGGACTATGGCGACTGGATAAACTGGTTCGGCAACAGCAATGCTGTGCTCAGGGGTGACAACAACAACCCGAAGGCCGACTATGCGGTGGCGGCGCAGTACGTTCTCGGCTCCAAACTCGGATATACTCCGCAGACCCTCGCAAACATGATGGACCACAACCAGACCGAATATGTTCTCATGGACCAGGACCTAATACAGAAGTGGTCCGCGCTGAACTTCCTAGGCTGCGTGCACGCCAACCTAACATCTGAAGAAGCAGCCATCTCGGCCGGACAGGGAGAGAATCCTCCTGCTCCGTACGCAACCGGCGGCTCTACGTGCGAACTCACGCACATACCGCAGATGGTGCTCCTTCCGCTTGCAGCTCTAGTGCCGACGAACAGCACGCAGCAGAGCATAAACTACTACTGCCCATTCTCGAACAGCACAACCCAGTATATAGTCGGCTTCCTCAGCCCGCAGTCTAATGCGACGAACCAAAGCCAGGTCTGCGTCGACTCTACTCCGAACGCAAACGGGGTGCTGCAGGTCTATACGAGCAACCACACAAAGATGAACGCGGTGGTACAGATTGCGGCGTACCTCGGTGTGGTGTATTCGCAGAACCCGAACACCGGGCAGCCAGTGCCATTCGTTGAATACATGATGATATACTTCCCGAACGGCCCGAACCAGACCATAACAGATGCGCCGACGCAGTTCTACAGCTCAAACTACTACAAGGGTTTCATGCTGGGCAACCTAACCGGATTCCATGAAGTGTATCCTGCCAACGCATCGGGAATCAACTATGTCAACGGCACGTATCCGGTGCGCATATTTGCGCTCAACAACTACACTGGAGGCAATGCACCGGTGCCGCAGAAACCTACATGGATAACGAACAACTATTCGATGCCATGAAAGGCCGGGATAATGGCGATGCGGTTTACGGGATAAAGGGCCCGAAGGCAGAGCCCTCCGCCTCGTTATCAAAATCCAGTAAGGATTATATATCTTGTCTCGGCAAGTCTTATGCTTTATGTGGGCTCGTAGCTCAGCCTGGTCAGAGCGATGGTCTTATAAGCCATAGGTCGTGAGTCCAAATCTCACCGGGCCCACTAACTCTTTATAAGCGGCGAAATTACAGGCCCTTTTTTCAGTGCACGAAGGTTTTTTAGCAATGCGAACGGGAAATCTCATATGCTTTAGCGGTGGGATGAAAGCGAAACGCGGGAAAATCCAGCGGCAAATATCTTCTACTTTCTTCCAAACATGCCAAGGCCGGCAGCGTTGACTGGGAACCGCCTGGGATAGGCGCAATCTCTGCTGGAATCTTGCAGAGATGTATTCAAAAGGCGCGGCATGGCATCCCCCGTGCAATTTAAGTGTCTATTCGGGTGAAGGCTGCGGCGCGCAGTCAGTAATGCACATGGATCTCTTTTCCGCATTTGATGCATTGTGTAGCCACGTATCTCTTTGAGCTCACTATCCTAACGCTTGCGTTCAACCCCGGGACCATGACCTCATTGCAATGTTTGCATATCCCGTTCCGTATCCTCTTTGGAAGCGGCACTTTGTAGTGGCTGCTCAGGTAGCGCATCCTCTTCACGTATCTGCCGGCCTGCTCTCTGTCACTGCCAATCGTCTTCGAGGCGAAGCCGAAAAGGAGGTCTATCCGCTCTCCAGCAATTTCTTTAACAATATTCTTTTTGTTCTGATGCATTCAAACACGGGCAAATAAAATCAGATAGCACCTATGTGCTGGAGCAGCTCCTGCACCTGCTCTTCCAGGCTGCCGCCTTTTATGGTGACGATATTCCCTGATATTTCAACATTTTTTTCAGACGGAACTCCATGGAAAAGTAGGACAGTCCTCTTCGTTTCTATGTCTTCAGGGACTGCAACTTTCTTACCATTGATGATGTTAGCGCGCGCCACAACCTTTATTGCATTGTTGACAGCACCAATTATCTTGTTCTGGCTGTTGAACTTTAGAAGCAGGTCCAGGAGAGGCCTGTATTCATACAGCTTGTAGTCCTCTACGCCATTCCCGTCGACGAGCACTATTCCGTCGTAGTTCGCCACCGCTGCGACATTGGTGTTGATGGATGGATTGTAGACGGCGCCGTGCGCACCGACACACTCCTTCTTCGAATAGCTTGATATGTCATAATCGACTCCCCAGCGCTCGAAGAACACCTTTATTGTCGAAACCGTCTCATCGCGGAAATTATTCGGTGCGATAAAGACAAGGAATTTCATCAGATCAACTTTCCATGTATGGGGCCAGGTAGTAATTGAGGGTTGCATCCCCTATCTTGTAGTCTATGCGGATCGGCTCCTCTGTCTTTAGGGAAAGCGATACCGCATTCTCAGCAGGGCATGCGCCTATTATGCGTTCAAGATACTCGAGGTTGAATGTAGCCGAAGACGCCTTGTCGACGCTTAGCTTCTTTATCGCATCTGTGTTGTTGAGGTGCTCCTCCTCAAGCTCTCCCGCATCGCCCTTCGCCAACACCATGAACGAGTTCTTATCGGTCTTGAACCCTATGTAGGTGGAGAGCAGGTTCGCGTCCTTGAGTATATCCTTGAGCGCATCGCTCCTTACCTCGATGTTGGACTCGAATGCAATCTTTGGCTCCTTGTCAGCGTCCTTTTTGACGTCTATCATCGGGAGCTTGTACCTCCTCTTCCCGTTAGGGCCTATGAACTCCATCGATAGCTTGTTTCCTGCGTCCTTCATAACGAGCTGCTCGTTCTGCCTTGCGCTCGCGAGTATCTTGCCGAGGTTATCGAGGTTCAGGCCAACACCCGCTGTTTTCTCGACCTCAAACTTGGAGAATGCCTTGTTTGGGATGAAGAAAGACACCATGCTTATTCCGGACGGGTCCATCGCCTTGAGCGATATGCCTTCCTTGCTTATGTTGAACGTACCTTCGTCGACGAGGCTGACTATCGAATCAACACAACTCTTCCAGTATCTAGCATCATCTATCTTAATTTCAAACATTTTCTCACCTAGAATATAGCGATATTATTGCACCGAAAAGGAATATAAACACATCGAAATTCTCTATAGACAAGCATGCTCTGCCCAAGGCTTTTAAAGGTTTGGAGTTGGAGCTGTGAATTTTACGGAGGTCCCCCGGTGAGAAAGCGCAGATGTTCTGTATACGCTCTACGCCAGGTTGGCGTGCGCAATCCGCCGTGGGTCTGGCAAGGCAGCGTCTGGCTGAAGCTATTGAATGCAATCCAATGAACCGGAAAAACCACAAAGATGAAGCCTACAATAAAAGTTATGATGGGCAATGCGCAGCATTTGCAGGCCCCGTCAGCTTGCCCTGCACCGGCGGCTGCAGTTTAGGGTTTTGGTGGTTGTGCAGCCGGTTCCGTCTCGAAGCCCTTTCTTTTCCACCCATTAGGATGCGGATGGAATACGCCCCCTTCTTCGGCGCCCACTTTCATCTGTTGGTTTCTTGTTAGCCTTTGCTATACAATCACTCCCCTTGCGGCGGCCATAATGAAAATGGAATTTACTGCTTGCTTTGTGCAAGTATGACGACCGCGAAAGGCGTCAGCAGAAATACCAATCCGAATACATAGACGCTGGCAAAGCTCAGCAGGGCAGCAAGCACTGTGATGAACAGGAATATGCCTGCATTGCTTGAGCCCTTCTGTACGTTCTGGAATACCTGGACGAAGTTCAAGTTTGGTTTGTTTATGTAAGCGCAAAGCGCGATTCCACTGTAAGCAACAGCGAACAGCGAAGCTATGAATCCAGCTCCAAAGCCCAAAATGAATGACCCGGCTATAAATCCACCTACGAAGCCAAGCCCAACCACTGCCAAAAGGCTTGTTTTTGTGGCAAGAGCCTTTGATAAGCCAGTAGTAATCCATTTCATGTAGTCAGGGTTCTTTGAACTGGCAGCACCAACAGCCACGTTAAGTGCTCCAACATACCACAAGTAGATAAAGCCGCCGATCGCACCACCAATAGCCAATAGTATTGCATAAGTAGCGCTGAAAGCAACTCCACCTGTATAAATCCCGGTATAGATTCCTGATAGAAGTATGTTTATTGTCAACTGTGCAAATATCCAGTTGACTACAAATGCTATGATTGCAAAGATTACGAATACTATAACTAAGCTCATAACGTTGTCTGTAGCCCATTTCATCGCATTGGTCCAAAGATCTCCAGCCATTCTTACACCTTATCTAGATTTAATTACCAACAACAGTTTAAAAAGGTTCCTAATCCCGACCCCAATATAATTTTTTGTTTTTAGACGCCAATTCTTATCAAAGCAAATTTGGCCTCATATGCCAGAAAGAGCAGCTTAACTTCTTTCCATCAAAAGGTACAGTCCATCAACAATGATTTAAGCGTCCCCAACAGATCGAATTCTTCAAGCGCGGGAAAAAGGGTTAATTTGAGTGGGGCCGCCGGGATTTGAACCCAGATAACCGACTCCCGAAGCCGGCAGTCTACCAGGTTAGCATACGGCCCCATGCAGTAAGCATTGTCCTAACTAGCATTTATTTCTAATGTTTACTGCATTTTAAGAATTAGGAGTTCAATTTTCTTTTTCCTTCTTCGCTACAAGCGCCCTTGCCCTCCACAATATGGATTTGCTGTCATAGTCCTTCAGCTTCCTCTCCTTTTCCGGGGCCTTTGGCCTTCTCCTCGCCGGCTCGTTCTCTTTTTCGTCGAGAATTATAGTGGAGCTGAAGGCTGGTTCAATATTTCCAGTCTTCGGGTCCCTTATGAATTTCTGGTTCAATCTTGGTACTGCTTTTATCCTCGTTGAAGGGGCGGTTATAAACTCGCTCTCCGTCTGCGCCTCAATGCTTTCTGCGCCTGAGAACTTGAACTCCATCGGCGCTATCTGCGGCGCTGTTATCATACCCGCAGGATAATCCGGCTTGTATATGCCAGCATGCTGTGCCCTCGTTTCGGTTGCAACTATTCTCTCTGCCTTTGCCTCAACCACAGGCTGCGGCGTTGCTGCTGGTTTCCATACCTCTGCCTTGCGCTCTCCAGCTTCTTTCGCAATCTGCATGGCCAGCTGCACCTCCCCCGGCGTTATTTCCTGCAGCCCTACCGCAACTGGCGGGTTCTCCTTCATCAGCTCCGTTACTTCCCTGAGGTAGCGGTTGGGCTGCCTCACTACTGCATCAACCTTGCCGTGGATGTCAAATGTCAGATTTGGCACCTTCGCAGGTCTTGTTTCCGTCTCAGAACCCATGGCCGTCACATTCATCTTCCTACTATAATAAAGTGAAATTTCTAATATTTAAACAAGGGGAAAACGGCAAAAATGAGCAGAAAAGTTTACGTTTTTGTCTCACCTTCCTGAGAGGAGTTTTACAGGAAAAGCAAAGAAAAAGGAGGAAAATTAAAAAGAAAGGGGAGGGGGCTTTACCCTCTCGCCAGTCATATAACGCCCGTCCCGCCACCGAGAATAAGCGGCAGTATCCCACTGGCTATGTTGAACACAGAGGCGAAGAAGACTATCAGGGCGATGAACACTATCACCGCTATTATGAAAGGCACGAGCCAAGTGAGGAACGCCTTTCCCTTAGTCGTCTTGTGCACAGCTGCAAACGAGAAGACGAACACTATGATCTCCCATACAAACAATATCAGGAGTATTGCCAGGATGATGTAAGGCGCGCTTATGAGCGTACCAGTTACAAGGCTGAAAAGGATCTGCCATACGAAGAACAGCGATACATAAGGCATGAACGAATGCATCGTTGCGCTGACCGTATCTCCGAAATCACCCTTCGCTATAGCGCCTACCATCTCCCCAAATATATTATACACGATTGCAATGACCAATATGCTTATCGGTATCGTTACCAGGAAGGAGAGCAGCAGGCTGGCGAGCGAGGCACCGAGAATTGACCCCATGAATGTTGGCAGAAGCGCTGCTGCCGGGCCCGACTCGACGAGCCAGATTTGGATAATAAGCGCAAGTATGAGGGGGATTATCATCCTCTTGTAATACTTGCCGAGGGCACCGCCGATGCTCCAGCTGCCTGTCGCAGTCTTCGGCATGAAGGTTTCCCTAAGTGCCTCGAACCAATCTCCAACTACGGGTATCATAAAATCACGTTCTTAATTGGCAGGAAAGGAATAAAAGAGCGCGTTTTAGGACTTTCCTTTATTTGCTCGGGGAAACCCACGCTTTGTATGGGTCGAAGCTGCCAGAACCGCGCAGCCTTGCGTGCTGCGGTGCACTTGGCACGAAGAACGTTGCTCCTGTCGATGCGCCGTGCGTCTCTTTCTGCGTCTGCCTCAGGTACTGCACTGGCGTCGGGTATTCCGATGCTGGGATCTCAAAAGAATATCTTACCTTCAGCGCTGCTAACAGCTTCCTATACGGCTCTGAAAGCAGATTTGTGAAGCTGTCCCTGTACATCTCATGCCAGGAAGCTACCTCCTGTGGCAGCCTCTCAATATCATCAGCATACCAGAAGAATGACTCTACGTTGTTTGAAAGGAAGCAGTTGAACCTGCCTGCCTGGATCCTTTCTCCTATTGCGATTATATTGCTTATCGTGCCGTGCTTGTTGTTCCTTGCAAGGAACGAGGCCACTTTCTCGAGCTTACCGAACGCCGACCTCTCTTCGCTGTCGGTCAGCTTCCCTATGTTCATTGCCCTTACTGTCTGGTAGTCAGACTCTTTCTGTGCCATTGCCATTTTATCACTTCTAGAATTTTTTATCGAAAATAGATGAGGCAGGCTACAGTATCGGGTTAGCCTGTGGAATCATCAGCTCTTGGCGCGAATCCGGGTCGTGGGCCGGAATGCGACGGAAATGATTTACAATAGCTGCTTATTTAAACCTTCCTGCCTTCTCTTATTATCATCGGTGTTTTTCTGTCTCGAGGATGGATGAACAGGGACGTGCTGCTGATTTCCTTCTCTGCGTTCTTCGCAGACTTTGGCTACCAGGCTATCCATGCCATTTTCCCGATATTCCTCGTTATAACTCTCTCTGCGCCTGCGTCCGCATTCGGGCTTGCGAATGCCATCGCTTACGGCATAGGTTCATTCTTCGGATATCTCGGCGGCATCGTCAGCGACAAGTACAGCGACAAGAAGGTCGCGATACTCGGGAACCTCTTCATACCCCTAATGTCACTTGTCGGGCTGACTGTAAGTCCAGCCGTCGCGATAGCGCTTTTCGCAGGTGGCTGGTGGGCTAGGAACTTCAGGACCCCACCCAGGCGGTCCCTGCTCGTAGGCTCGACCACAGAGCGGAACAGGGGCAGGGTGTTCGGCTTCCTCCACGCGCTGGACATAGGCGGCGGCATGCTCTCAGTTGCGATACTGCTTATACTAGTCGCTGCCGGGATTGCGTTCAGCTCGATACTTCTGCTCACGATAATACCGCTGGCCATATCAACGCTGCTGCTCCTTCCGACGAGAGACATAAGGCGCAACGACAAAAAGTCGAAACCAGTGCAGGCCAGGACCAAGAGGGAGCGAATAAACAGGAGAACCTTCAGGGGGATAGTCCTCTCTGCAGCGCTCTTCGGCTTCAGTTATTACAGTCTCGGCTTTCCGATACTCACAATAGCGCAGAAATCGACCGACATCCTAGGCATAGCGTCTTATGGCGTGTACCTGGGGGTGTCTGCAATAACCGGCTACTGGATAGGCTCGAAGAAGCTCAACTACGTTAAGGGGCTTTCGATACTCGGATATACTCTCTCAGGAATCGGCACTGCAATTCTCGCGCTCGGCTACCTATATAACTCAAGTGTAGCAATCCTGTATGTAGGAGTTGCAATACTTGGCTTCGCGCTCGGCGTGATAGAGACGTTCGAGCCGACTATAATATCGTTCGTGAAGGGGATAAGGAAGCTCGGGAAGGGCATGGGCACGCTCACAGCCTCGAGGAGCGTAGGCATATTCATGGGAAACCTGATAATGGGCGTGCTCTATGTGCTCAGCCCGCTCTACTCATACTCTTATGCCGCGATCGTGTCGGTCGCTGCCGGAGTGATAATGTACAGGATGGGGTCCGGCTTCAAGGATGGGGATAAAAGATAAAAGAAAGAGAAAAAAAGAAGTTCAGCGCCTTCCGAGCATGCTGAATCTCTCCGCAGGGTTGCTGGAAACTTCCCCTTCCTTCTGCGTAAGCTCCTGCCCTTTCCTGATCCTGAGCTTTACCTCGAATGCGCCGCAGTTCAGGCTTCCGACAAAATCGTCCATCGCAGCAACGAAACCACGCGCTTCCTTGCTATGGTCGAATTTTATCTGTTTGGCTGGCTTTGTCTTCGATAGCGAATCGAGTGACAGTGACAGGACCTTTAGAGGGTTAACGCTTGGGTTGCACCTCATCGCGCGCTCGAACGCGTCTGTCCAATCCTCTCCATCTATCATGTAATTCTTTCCCGAAATCCTCTTCATAAATGACTTTGCAGCCTCTGGCGTTGCATGCAACTTAAGCAACAGCTCTGCGCATGCCTTTGCTTTCCCCGAACCGTCTGGAGTCGCAATCGCCATTTCTCTCAGTTTTAACATTATTGCAGCGGCCTCGTCAATATAGACAGTTCTTGTCATGGGCTTTCCCATGTTCCTGCGGTTGACCTTCGTTTCTAAAATCTTTGTGCTCGGAGCCCTGAGATAAATGTCCTCGGCGAGCGCCCTGAATGATCTTATACAGTACTTCTGAACCCGAGAAAGATCCTGTTGGCCTGTCTGTGCGGTTCCACATCCGTGCGTTTCGTTTCCCATTAGATTCACCTAAGCTTTATCCCGTTGCCATTGCTTCCGGTACCTCTCGGCTGGACGTCGACAACAACCATGCCCGTGCCGCCAAGTTCCTTGTTAATGAGCTTCTTTCCAAAATTCCTTACTCCCGTTATGCTGCTATTAGAAAAGTCTGCGTCTATAGGTGTCTGGATTTGCATCGAATCACGTGAAAATACATGGTAAACTGTTTAATTTTCATATTATATAAATGTTACGTCGCCTGCCATATAAGATAAAAAAGCTTTTAAACCAAGAAACCACCATCGAGAGAGTGCCCAAATGGAAAATCAAAAAGTTTACGAGCCTGCTGAGGATTCGTTCCTTCTTGAAAAGGCAGTAGAGAGGTTCGCATTCGGCAAGGTGCTCGATATAGGCACTGGATCCGGCATACAGGGGATAGCAGCGGCGAGGAAGGGCTGCGAAGTTACCTTCTCCGATATAAGCGGAGAGGCACTCGAAGCCGCAAGGAAGAATGCGGAAATGGGCGACATCAAGGGGAGCTTCATCAAAAGCGACCTCTTCAGCAGAATAACAGGGAGGTTTAACACGATAATATTCAACCCGCCGTATCTCCCGTCTAAAGGAATTGCTGTCAGGCACCTGGACGGAGGCAGGAACGGCAGGGAAGTAATCGACAGGTTCCTCAATGAGTACGAGAACCACGTCCTCGAAAGACACACAGTGCTCCTCCTGGAGAGCAGCCTTAACAACTATGAGGATGACGTAAAGCGGCTTAAGGCAGAGGTGGTCGGGAAGGCGCACATCTTTTTTGAAGATCTGGTTGTGCTAAAGTTTGAATGAGCTGATAACAGGTCCAAAAGCGTAAACTTTCCCCCCAAAACCGGAGCTTTCCGGCGAATTTAAATATTAGGCAAAACAGCATAGCTATTGCACTTAATTGTGCGATGGAGAGATAAAATGGAGGGCAACGACAATAAGCCAAAAGAGATTACATTGCTGCACATAGCCGGCGTGCGATTCGAAGGCATCAAGATACTGCCTACGCTTGAGGAGCTTCCGGTTTACTCTGAGGACATGCTGCCGCCAGGGATAAAGAACAAGGACGAGCTTCTCACCGAAGCCGCGCTTGCTATCGCAACTTACACTAAAAACCTTTTTGATTTGATATCAGCAGAGGGGCCGCAGACTCAAGAATCGCTACTAAAAATCACGCCTGGAAAATTCGATCTTCCCAGTAATGTGAAGGCGCAGATACTCGAGCAATTGGCCGCTGATGGCAAGCTGCTGCTTACCGAGGCAAGGGAATACTCGTCTCCGAGATCAAACCATAGCTTCTATCCTATAGTGCAGAACGTGAGGGAGAAGCTGGAGAGCGCTCTCCCCTTCGAAGTTGCAAGGACGATACGCGGAAAGGTCGGCGTGGCTGGCGGGAGGATAATTAGTGAGGCAGAAGTGCCTGGAGACCCTGATGGTCTTTACAACCTGGTTCCCGCAGGGATGTTCAGGGATACATTCGGAACCAGCGGAGTTATAGACAAATTCTCTGCTTTGACAACCGCTCTCAGCAAAAGAATTCCGGAAGATGACGTGAACAAGGTCATGAGACACGTAGCTGAATTTGTGATAGGCGGCGTTGAAGAAGAGATTGTATGCAGGGCGAAGGGTGCATTGAAGTCGAGGGAATCAAACAGGCCGCTAAATGAGGCGGAGGTATCTTCCTTCTGGACCGGAAAAGTGGATGAGATAATACCCTCTTTGATAACCAACCTCGAATCACGGGAAAGGCTTGAGAAGAGCCTGCAGACCGCATTCGGAGGAAGGGAGGAGACAGGAGAGCTTCTCTCCGCACTCAATGCTGCTATTGCGGAAAGGCTTGACTTCGTCCCTAAAGGCGGAATCGAGTCTAGGCCGATAAGCCCAAAAGTGCTCAGGGAGGATTCCATATATATGTCAAAATTGGCAGAGCTAGCCAAGCAGCTCCGCACCACCATCATGCTTGATTTAGAAGTCTCGCGCACAATTTCACCAGAGCTCGGATCCGCAAGGCTAAGGATTCGCGGAAAGGAGATTGCCAGCATGTTCGGAGACCTGAATGGGTTGGACAATGCGATAAAGACTGAGGAGGCTAAGCGCGCGCTTCAGGAAAAAGCTGATGCGAATCTAGCGGGGGCAATCACCGCATATTCAAAGTCGACAATCGCAATAGAGAAGGACATCGTGGGGACGAACGGCCAGTCAGAAAAGATAAGGGAGGCGCTCGCTAACCCCCTTTCGAAGAGGCTCAACGAGGTAAAAGACTTTTTGCTAAGTCCTGAAACTGGTTTGGCTCTTACAATCGACAGCATTGCACAGAGGATGGAATATCTCGAGAAGCTCAACCGCTTCATAGAGAAGGTGTCCGTTGCAAAGATAGCCATATACCACGCGCTTTCTGAAAAGGAGACCGCCGCTGTCGGAGAATACCTGTTGGCTGACATAGGGAGGAATGTTACAGCGTGCCTTTCGGAAAGCACTGCAGAGTCCGTCTCGTCAGCAACAGAAAAGATTGTTGAGAACACGGAAGTTTATGGGTCAATTGCAAAGCTATCCCTCTCGATTACTGCGTCGAAGTCAGCCGTGACTGCGCGGCTCGACGACCTGAAGGAGCTGGAGAGCACTACGCAGATAATAAGGGAGAGGCTTGATGCAGGGGCATCTGGTGCTCTTGAAATAAAGGCAGGCGCAACGCTCAGGGAGGTAGAGCAGCAGCTTAGCTCCGGAAATGAGGGGATAGATGCGCTGAAGGCCCTGTCGGGCAGCCTTGCGGCCGCGCGATCCAGGATTGTTTCGCAGTTCAGGAATTACACGCCGCTCGTGGGCTTCGGCTACCATCTGCTGCAGGTGCTGCACAACAAGATAGCTGTCGATGCGGAAAAGCTCGGAACGATAGAAGGCCTGCAAGTCGAGATAAAATTCATTGATGCTGTATATTCCGAGAATGTGATGCAGAAGATTCAGGATGCTTTTACGACTCTCGCGGAGAGCGAC
>JAJYDY010000038.1 GCA_021790455.1 Microcaldota archaeon
CCTGCGGTCACAGGGATGGGGCATGGCCCTACTTTTTGACACGCCGGCTGCGCCAGGCACGTTCTTGTTGCTATGCACGATATCGAGTAATTGAAATTTATGACAGTGCCAGTCTGTTGGTTCTGGCATGTTGCAATATATACGTTATCGTAGCCTACAGGATCGAGCAGGTTCTGCCTTTCTGTGCACCCGCTCGGCAGGTTAACTGCTTCGCATGGCCCATATTCAAATCCGCATGTCCCGATAAGGACAGTAAAGGAGTTGGAGCTTGCGACAGTATAAGCCACATTTGCATACCCATTGCCGGGATTGTCAGTTGCAAAGAATGATGAATATGTCGGCGTGCCGTTCAGGCCTATTGCTGCTATCGTCAGGTTCTGCTTCGTGCCGCTCGTCGTCGCGCTGCATCCAGTTGAAGAATGACCTATGGATGAATATGGGCCTCCTGTTTTATTATCCTTTACATCTGTGCTCCATCCTGCCGTTATTCCAGGAAAAGGAGAAGTGCTTCCTCCGCTCGCAACCCCTGCGCAGAGATATGTGGAGTAACTGCTAGGCTTGACAGATAATGAAAGATTTGCAGTTGACTTGGATGCTGTGGCAAACACAGCGGGTATAGAGGTAGTAGAGGTTGATGTCGACGAAGAGGCAAGAGTTGTGCTGCTACTACCACCACTTCCTCCACCAACACCCGACCTTCCTACCGTAACGCTCAAATCAGCCAGTCTTACCAGGACATAGGGATTACCCACAGATGCAGGAGTACTAGGATTGATTGTGTATCTCAGCCAGAGCATTCCTGTGAATGCCGTGCCATATGACTGGCTGCCGAGAGGCGCTCCTGTGCTGCTGTAGCACGGGGTGTTGTTCACCTGTATGAATGTGCCGCTGTCCAACTCGTATGCGCTTCCTGAAATGTAAGATGACTTCGGTGCGCCGCTTGCATTAAGGTACACCCATGCGTTTGCCGGAAGCGGCCCTCCTGTCGAATTCATTGCAGAAGTGCAGGCTACCGCGATGTTGTACTGGTTTGTCCCTGTGTTCTGACCGAGAAGGAAGGACACGCTCCCGTTGGTCGAAAGCGTGGGTTCCGTACAGGAGTACTTGAATTGCACATTGCATTGGTTTCCAAGTATCCCGGTCGGTGTGAATACGCCTATAATGTAAAGGACTGCGAGCACTATCAGTATGATTAGTATGGCCCACCCATAGGTCATCAGGTATTCCATTGCGCTCTGCGCCGCCCTTTCTCCTTCCATAGATAACATATAGCGAATAGGAAATCAGCTTTATTAAAGTTTGTCAGGGACTTTTTTTACCAGATAAGCCCTCCATTCGAGGGAAAGTAATAAATAAGCCTATTCCTAACTATCTCTGCGACCGGTGTACACATGCTTTACCTCGATGAGGTTGTTATACATAACTTCAAGTCTTTTAAGCACGCAGTTATACGCTTCAACAAGGGCTTCAACTGCATAGTAGGGCCTAACGGCTCGGGGAAGTCCAACATCTGCGACTCCCTCCTCTTTGCCATGGGCGAGATGTCCCTCAAGCGGATGAGGGCCACATCTTCGCTCCAGCTGATAAATAACTTTGCGAAGCCCGGCGAAGACAAGCTCAAGCGCGCCTTCGTTAAGGTGCGCTTCGCAGGCGACAAGGAACTTGAGATATCTCGCTCTATCAAGTCCAACAAGAAGGTGGGTTATCGCCTGGACGGGAAGCGTGCGACCCGCCAGGAAGTCCTCGAAGTCCTCCGTTCCTACAAAACGGACATGAATGAGACCAACACCATGACGCAGGGCGAGATAACGTACCTGCTAAACCTCACTCCCAAGGAGAAGAGGGAGCTCCTCGACGTCGCTGCCGGAATCAGGGAATTCGACGAGAAGAGGGGTGCAGCGATGCGCGAGCTGGAGAAGGTCGATATAAGGATAAACGAGGCTAAGGGTATCCTCCATGAGCGGCTCGGCTTCCTCCATGAGCTGGAGAAGGAGAAGCAGGATGCTGAGCGCTACATCAATCTCACTAACATTGTCAAGAGGTCCAACTTCACACTGCTAAAGATGAGGGAGAAGGAGGTTCAGGAGAAGTACGAGGACGCGATAAGGACCATCTCCGAGAAGTCTGAGGAGAAGCGGAAGCTGGAGAAGAGGGTCTCCGAGCTGGAATCACAACTCTCCACCATCACTACGGAAAGGGACAAGCTGACCAAGGGCCTCAATGCGAAGAATGCAGAGGCGGGTTCCACGAACAAAGTTCTAGAAGAAGTGAACAAGAACATCGCAATCGCGACAACGCAACTCAGCGCGCTGAACGAGGGCATAGATGCAGCCAAGGAGCGGGCTTCCGAGCTCAAGAGGGAGCACGAAAGGATAAAGGAGAAGGAAAAGGAGAACGCAGACGCGCTGAAGAAGCTGGAGTTTGAGCTTGACGTTAAGAAGAAGAGCATCCCGGACGTAGAAGAGATCTTTGAAGATTCATCCGGCTCCGGCAACCTATCGGAGAAGTACGAGGCAAACTACAGGAAGAGCGAACAGATAGAGGGAGAGCTGCTCTCCTCATCTTCAAGATTTGCCCAGTCGAAATCCGAACACGATAACCTTGAGAAGAACGCGCTCGACATACAGAAGTCGCTCAACGAGCTGGGAGCGAAGAGGAGTTCGCTTACTGTAAGAATTAAGTCGAGCAAGGAGGCGCTCTCCAACCTGGAGAAGAGCAGACAGCAGGTCGAGAAGGAGCTGGAGGACGAGAAGAAGATTGCCTCCGAGCTGAAGGACCGCTCCGACAAGCTGTACGAAGAGCACACAAATGTTCGCGAGCAGCTCGCGGTAGCCGGGAGGAGCCGCGACTCCAGCACAGGAATCCTGAAGAAGGGCATCAAGAGCGGGTTCTACGGGAGGGCACAGGACCTCTGCGAGTTTGAAGGCAGGTATGAGCTTGCCGTACACGCCGCAGCCGGGGCGAGGTTCAACTACTTCGTGGTTGACTCTGCATACACTGCTAGCGAGGCAATTGATATTTTGAAAAGGGACAAGCTTGGCAGGGCATCCTTCATTCCGCTGAAGGAGGTTTCCGTAAAGGCGCCGAAGGCGCCGAAGGGGCTTAAGCCGCTCATAGAACTCGTCAAGTTCGACAAGGAGTACGCGCCTGCGTTCTCCTACATATTCTCCAACACTTACCTCGTTGACAGCGTAAACGATGCAAAGAAGGAGGGGCTCGGCACGCACAGGTTCGTCACGCTCGATGGTGATATAATCGAGACCTCAGGGATAATAACAGGGGGAAGCATGAAGGCAGCCTCCACACCCGCCGCGCTAGAGACGCGGCTGAAGAAGCTCGAGTTGGAGAGAAAGGATTTGACAGAAAAGATGAACGAGGCGGGCACAGCGATAACAATGCTGCAGAAGAAGCTTGCCAACTATGAGACAGAGGTTATCAATTACGACATCGCGCTCAAAACTTCGCTTGACGCGGAGAACGAAGTTAACAGGGAGATGGATTCGCTCGAAGGAAAGGTCAAGGCGCTTGAAGAGAGGAAGAAGATCCTCAGGGCGGAGATCGACACATCCAAGGCCGAGAAGGAAAGGGCTGAGCACAACCTGAAAGCCCTGAAGGAGGAGAGCACCAGGCTGAGGGCCCAGATGGAGAGCGTTATGGCGCAGAAGGGCAAGAGCCCCAGGGCAAAGGAGGAAGCCGAGAAGGCGAAGAAGCTGCGGGAGGAGCTGGAGGAGCTCAAGATAAGGATTGCCACCATCACGAAAGAGAGCGATATGCTGAAGGCCAGGCTTTCCGAAATCGAGCAGGAGATAAAGAAAGAGAACGCTCTCCTCTCCACAGGCAAGGAGAAGGCGAAACAGATGGAGGGATCGCTCCAGGAGCTTGAATCGCAGAGGAAGGAGCTCCAGGATGTGATGGAGAGCCAGGACAAGAAGACCGCAGGCATGTTCAAGGCGATAAAGGAGCTTGAGGAGAAGGCCAGCCAGCTCGGTTTCGATAAGGGAAAGGCGAACAGCGAGAGCGAAAGGATGAGCAGGGACACGATTGAGCTCGAAGGGAAGAAGGAGCAGTACCAGACCAGGCTATCAGACATAAAGGCCGAGCTCATGTCCTACCAGAACGTCGAGGAGCTCAATGGGATGAATGGCGATGAGCTGGACAAGCAGCTCATAATATCCAAGAACGAGCTCGAGCGGCTGGGTGCCGTCAACCTGAAGGCTCCGGAGATGTACGACACCAAGAAGAAAGACGCGGAGGAGTCGCAGCAGAAGATGGAGATCCTCGGAAGCGAGAAGGAGTCGATAATGTCAATGATAGGGCAGATAGAGACGAAGAAGATGGCGATATTTGTCGAGACCCTCTCCATAGTTAACGATAACTTCCAGAAGCTCTACGGCTATATATTCGACGGCAGCGCATCCCTCCATCTCCAGGATTCGAAGGACCCGTTCAACTCGGGGCTCTTGATAAAGACCAAGCTTGGGAGCAAGGAGATGAACGCAGACCAGTTCTCCGGAGGGCAGAAATCTCTGCTGATGCTCATGCTCATCTTTGCAATACAGATGAGGAAGCCTATGTCTCTATATATCTTCGATGAGATAGATATAGCGTTGGACAAGGAGAACACGAAGAAGCTATCAAAGCTCATCAAGGAGATGAGCCAGAAGTCACAGTTCGTGGTTGTCAGCCACAACGATTCACTCATCGCTGCCGCAGATACTGCGGTGGGAGTCGTGAACAAGGCGAACGAGTCGCAGGTCGTCGGCGTCCAGCTGGCAAGCAAGTAAGCATGGTGCTCTTTTGTTAAGGAAGAGGAAACGCGCAACAACAGAATCAAGGAAGAAAAGGGAAAAGAGAGTGAACACTCTTCCCCTCTACATAATCCTCATAATGATGTTCGTGCTCTACCTCTTTACTCAGGGGACTCCGGCGCTGTCAGTCATATTCGGCATAGTAGCGTTTGTGCTGATCATAATCCTGCTTGCTGCCGAGATCTTCAATGGAATAGAAGAGAGCGGCTTCATGAGGAATGTGCTTGAGATAGTGGTCGCAATCATAATAGTCATAGGGATATGGTTCCTCCTCCGGATAATACTCAACACAGCCTATCCTCTCGACGTTGTCCCGAGCTGCAGCATGCTCCCCGCCCTGCACAGGGGAGACATGATACTTGTCCAGGGCGTCGGCCCGTCCGGGATCAATGCCCCGATCGTGAACATCACGCCTGAAGAATGGAATGCTTCGTTCTCGAGTGTTGGCACCGAGGCGCTGCAGTGCGTAGCGTATGAGATAAGCGGGAACCAGCTCTACGTTTCACAGCTCGTGAAGCCAGGCTATCAGGTCGGGTTAATAGAAAACAATGGCGCTGGCACCAGGATAGTCCCGTACAGCGCGCAGACCGGAGCAGTGAAATACATGTGCGGGATAGCAAACGCAACTTACCAGAACGGCACAGTCGTGCAGAGCGCATATACACAGTCGATAACGATCGACAACACTACCATAAATGGAGACAGGAACAACAGCGTTGTCGTTTACCAGACGGTTCCGCAGGACCTGTTCTACCGGTATGGCGACAGCTATATAGTGCACAGGGCATACGCCATCATCAACGTTTCTGGCACTTATCACGTTCTCACAAAGGGAGACAACAACCCTGGCCTTGACATCCAGTATCTCAACTTACCACCAAATGTCTCCCAGGTCAGCGGAAGGGTTATAGGCAGCGTTGCCTACCTCGGTTACATAAAGCTAATACTTAGCAGCAGCTTCACCGAGCCAGCAGGATGCAACCTCACCATCAATGATTGAGACCAATCAAAACGTGTCCTGTACTTAGATGAGTAAACTCCTCAAAGGTTTTATCCTATAAGATTTCGCTCTACAAAGTATATGAGGATGTTGAAAATCCATAAACCTTCCCCTAATCTCAGATAATTCGAAAAGTTCTACTTCTTTTCAGTCGATAATGGATTGGCGGAGGAACCGTTCACGACCAGATTTTGCACAAATAGACGTCTATAAACGTTAGCGGAGCCGCCGGCCAGATTAATGGACAGCAGACTACCGCCTATGTGAAACCATGAAAACTATGTCGAAAATAAGGAGTATAATACCGACAGTCGTCGGTTACGCAAGCCATGTATCAAAAACGTTCGTGCACTGGTATGGAAAAGGCATGATGCACGCGCTTCTTATTGCCGCAACATCTTGTGCCTGATGATCGCTCTTTGCGCTCCGCAGACAAATGATAGAAACAGTGGTTCGCCTTCTCTTCTGAGTATCGCATCTTCCCAGAAATAAAGTGGTGATGGCTGCTGCTTCCTTCATGCAAAGAGAAGTAGGGAATCCTCTGCGAATTCATTTTTACCCCAAGAAAGTTTAACCAGATCTATTAAAAGACTTTTTTGGTCACGAGCCTGTTGGCGTGTAGTTAGGGAATATGTAGACAGCCGTCGTCATAGGCGAGCAGTCCGCACCTATTCTGCACACTTGAATGAGGCACTGAGCGCAAGTGTAACTATTATTAACATAGTAAGTTCCGATGGCCTGCGACTGGCAGGTGGTCAGAATGACGCTTTCTCCGATATCGCTGCCTTCAATATGCTGTCTCTGTGTACATCCGCTAGGCACAGCCAACGATTCTGGAGTTGAAAACCAACCCGCGGCACCAATAATTACGACAAAGGAATTTGATGCTGAAACCGTGTAGCTTAAGTTTTCAAAAATCAATCTTCCAAGATTCACCGCAGATCTATTAACTACTGTACTGTATGTCGGCGCTCCGTTAAGGCCAATCCCAGCGACTGAAAGATCCGGGCCATAAGTCATGGAGCTACAACCGCTTGTGTAGTGGCCTATCGAAGTAGCAGGTCCTCCAAGTCCAGCATCCTGCGTATCATAGCTCCAATTTGGAACGAGGTTATATTTCCCATTACTGGCATTTGTAATATTGTCGCCAGTTGCGCCGCCGCAGAGATATAGTGAGTACCCACTTGTGACAACGCTTGGCAGGGATTGCACCTTCCCTGCGGTCGAGTTGCTGCCGGTAATGAAGTTCTCTACAGGAACAGTAGTAGTAGTGCTGCTGCCTCCGCCTCCTCCTGTACCTCCTGCACCGACGGTAGCTTGTACTGACGCGATTTCAGAAATGATCAGAGGATTTGTCCCTCCCGGAGTCCCCGGCATTCTGGTGTGTTGCATCCAAAGGAATCCTGTAAAGCCAGAGCCATAGTTCTTGCTTCCAAGGGCGGATCCGGTAGGACCATAGCATGGGATGTTGTTTATCGACAGGCTCGTGCCGCTCTCGAACAGGTACGCACTTGTTGCTGAGTAAGATGTTTTCACCGCTCCTGCTGCATCTATATACACCCATGCGGTCGACGGGAGCGGCCCTCCTGTTGCATTCTTTGTCT
>JAJYDY010000039.1 GCA_021790455.1 Microcaldota archaeon
CTGTTGAAAGCGGCGCTGTACACCCTGAGGAAGCCTGCGCCGTCCTTGTTGTAGACGATGAGCGCATTTGCGACCGCGTCGCTGAGCTCCCTCTGCGCGGTCGTGAAATTCTGGGTCAGGCCGCCTGCTATGACTTCATCGTGCACTGCAGTCAGGTTTGCGAGCGCGCTGGAGAGCGTGGCGTTGCTGTAGCGGGAGAGGACAAATGAGATGTTCTCGGCCAGGGAGTTATAGGCGGTGAACGTTGACCCAAGCTCGGTGTTGAACCGCGCCGATGCGGTTGCATTGAAAATAGGCAGGTAGTAGGAGTTCGCGTTTGAGACCGCCTCTATGGCTATGGCTGCGGTGCTTGAGTTTGATATGGGGGTGGAAAGCAGGTAGCTTATCTGCCCCTCCGCATTGTCGAGGGCAGTGTAGTTGCTGTTCGTGCCGGCGCAGAACCCCACTGCATAGCAGTACCACGGGCCGTTGTTTGCGTAGTTCGAGCATATGCTGATTATCTGCTGCGCCGACATGTTCGTCGGCGGAGGGAACAGAGGATTGAGCGGTATCTTGTGGCTGAGCGAATCTATCTGGGATGCAAGGCTGCCCATCTGCGGCAGGGCAGAGCCCACGCTGTTCTGGCTCAGGCTCGATGCCAGAGACATGTATTCCCTGAAGCTCGTGTTGAGCGTGCCGTACTGTATCGAGAAGTTGACCAGCCCGTCAGCGAATGGGCTTGCCGGGCCGAACTTCTTGAGCACCTTTGTGCACACGGGCACGGTCTGGCAGGAATTCTGCAGGCATGATGTCCTGTTCGTGCCCGCGCTGCAGAGGTAAGCCTGGAGTCCGGTCTCCGTCAGGCAGTCGTTGAGGGGGCCACTGCTCTGGTTTATGAATGTGTCCATGTACGAGCCGAGGCTCGATACTGTGCTCTGGTTCGGATAATAGACGCCAAGTAGGTAGGGCCGCAGCACGGCTTCTGCTGTGCTGCTGTCCAAAACAAAGGCATAGGGCTGCGCACTGGTATTTATCACGATGTAGTTCGTGCCTGTGCTGTTGATCTGCATTATAGCGTATGAATGCGAACCAATGCTGGCGCCAGCATAGCTCGAATTCGCGATCACCGCGTTCGGCACGTATACGCCGAGGAATGCGCCAAGAGTGGAATTCGGCGCCGCGTGCGATGCGCCGGAAGAGCCGGAAAGCCAAGCCAGCATGACAATGGAAACAATCATTATTGAGAGAGAATTCTTATCCAATCAAACACCAGGTCGTATAGCTATAAGAAAAACCAATTTAAAAAGCTTTCCTAAAACTTTCTGTAAAGGGTTTTATCAAAAACAGGAATATCGACGATAAAAATGGCATTTTGGGAAACGCCTGGTCAAAAACAGCATTGCACCAGCTGCTGCGCGTTTGGGAAAGCAGAAAGAGAAAGAATGAGAATGAAAGAAGAATAAAAATAAAAATGGTTTGAGGATTTCTCCTCAAACATTAGCCTGTAATTACTACTGCGATTATGCGCTTGCCTGTGCGTAGAGCTGCTGGATGAACTTGTTACCGGCATCATTCGTCTGGTTGCCGTAGTATCCTGCTATCAGGACCCTGTTGGAACCATATGCCTGGTATATCTCAGTCGTCGGCGTCATGCTGATGTTGTATGCGCTCTGCAGCTGTCCGGATAGCGAGTTGACGAAGCCGGATCCTATCAGGATCAGGTTGCTTCCCGCATTCGCGTTGCTGTCAAGCACTGCGATTGGCGCTGTAGTTGCTAGGCTGCTCAGAAGCACTGGAGTCGTTGCTGATGTTACTGATGGTGTTGCCTTTATGTTGCTGATTCCAGTTATGGTGAAGTTCGCTCCTGCTCCTACTGTTATGTTTGCGCTAACCTTCGCGAGCGTTGTGTTCGCGATTCCGCAGACGCTAAGCGACTGTCCTAGCCCGATTCCCGGCAATCCCGCTCCTGGGCACAATGTGACGCTGTTGCTGCTTCCTCCCAACGATGTGGTGGCAGGGGCGACAACTATCTTCATCGTGTCTACAGCCTTCGCGAAGTCGATGGATACCGTGCCTGGGCTTATTCCAGCTACCTTGCTGCCGCGCTCAGTTATCCAACCAGTCTGTGCGTTGACCGAGTGTGGCTGTGTCGATATGTAGGTCACGTTGTTCTGCAGTCCGTGGTCAGATGCGCCAGATGCAACGCTATAGTTGACCTGGAAGAATGGACCTGAGCTCTCGCCGGCGATTCCGCCAGTGTTGTTCACCATTCCGAACGCGACGTTGTCAGTCAACGATGTCGAGTATGGGTACACCGGGTACTCCTGCGTGTTGAGGGTGAAGTACTGCACTGCGTGCCCTACCAACCCCTCGTTCGCCGCCTGTGAGGCTGCGGATCCCGCTAGCGACCAGGTTGTGTACGACTGTCCGTTCTGCTGGTTGTACTGCACTGTGCTCTGCGTGGAGAACTTCTGGAACGAGCTGCTGTTCGTGTTTGGGTACAGTATCGTTGGACCTGCCAGAGGCGCTAGCGATGCTATCTCCTCAGAGTTGCCAGTTGTGGACACTGCGTTTACGAAGACGCTTGCTCCCGGTATAGGCCTGTTCAGCACTATGCCTGTTACGTTGTCGAAGAATATGCTGTTCTCCGACATGACTGGCACGTTCGCTGTTCCGCCTGCTCCTGGTGTTCCTGCGCTGCCGTTGAAGGTGAACTGATAAGATGTAGATCCACCTCCCTGGTTGCCGACTACTGTCACATACAATGGATATGTCGTCGAGATGTAGTTCGCCGAATTTATCGTTCCAAGGTTCAGGATTGCGTTTATCGTTGCAGATGCCGCGTTCGTTGTGAGCGAATTGATGGCATGTGCTTCAGTAAGGCCCCATGGTGTGAGGTCCCACTTCACTGTGTTGCCCTGTCCTCCGCTGTATATGAACGCATTCGGTATCTGGCTCGTAAGGACCAGTTCTGCCGCTGACTCGTTTATGCCCTTGTCGTTGACTACCTGCGAGCCTGATACGGTCCAAGCCCCTCCTGCTCCGAGTTGCCCTACACCGACGGATGACACTGTTCCTGCGCCGTTCTGGTACCACTCAGTCGACACGTCCTGTGACTGGAATGTTACTGCGTCGTAGTTGCCGCTTCCTATCAGGGTATCGCCCGTGAAGGTTGCCTTCCAGCCGACCGGGTCAGTTATCCACGAGAAGCTCTCTCCTGGCGTCAAGCCCTTCGATGCACCTGATGCTCCGTATATTATTATAGCAGCGAGTGCGTCTGGCACTGTTCCTGAGCTCCTGTTTGTCCACTCAAGGATTGCTGTCCAGTTTGTGCCGTCGAGCGTCTTGTTGAACGGTTGGCCTGATGTTACGTTCCAGACGTTGCTGTACAGCTGCATCTTCGCCCACTTCTGGTATGCGTACAATCCTGCGAATGTGCTGTTTACCAACACGTACAGGTTGTGGCCTGATATGTTGAAGACTGCAGGCGTCGTAGATGGGAATATCTGTGTTACGTTCGTCAGTGCGCCTTTGTAGTATATGTCAAGGGACGCTGGCGATGTTCCTGCGCCGTTCGGCTGTCCAAGGTCTGTCAGCTGGACTGTGAATCCGCCGCTGGTCAGGTTGTGGCCTACGTACACTGTTGTCAGTGGCGTAAGCGATGACGCAAGCTGGATCTTCGATGAACCGGATGTGGTTGCCGTCACTCCACCGCTTACTGCTGTCGATGGAATGTTGTAGTAGTTCAATATAGTCCAGTTGGATCCAAGCAGGGAAATCGATGCGTGGTTCACTGCACCGCTCGCTAGCGTGTTCGCTATCGGCTTGTTGAACTGCGCCATGTATGCGCCGTCAGTGCTGAGCACGTCAAGCGTTCCTGGAGGCTTGTTGTTCGTCTGGTTGAATACTGGGAATCCAGTAAGCCACAGAGATTCCGTCTCTCCATAGTTTCCAGCGTTGCTCAACAAGCTTGGTATCTGCGCGTTTGTCAGCTGCAGTATGTTGTCTCCACTGCTCTGGAAGCTTGTGAATGTTATGCCGCCGCCGTTCGTGCCCGCTGTAGGTGGGTTCCTAACTGGTGGTGCGCCACCTGCCGAGTCGCTGTAAGGCGAGTCTGCTGGCGATGCTGTCAGCTGGAATAGGCTTCCATGCGTGTTCTCATATGCATAGGTCGATACAGATGTCTGCAATGCCTTTGTGCTTGCAGGCGATCCTGTTATGAGCCCCCTGTTTATCACAGAGCCTATGAGCGAGTATATCGCGTATGTTCCAGATATCGTTCCTGTAGTTCCGGTCCTGTTCAGCCAGATCTGCGGGTTCGAAAGCGCATATGACGCCGAGGATACTGAAACACCGAGGACGCTCTTTGCCTGTGTAGCGTTCACTGTTGCTGTCACTGGCTGGCTTGTGTAAGCAAGGTTGCCAATCGCAGCAGCGATGTTTGCCGCAGTCACTCCGTCGATAGGCTTTGCAGTTGAACCTATTACGATCTGTGCCACCGGTTGTCCGCTATTAGATATAATAGGGACGTTCTGGAAGGTTATTGGGCCTGCGAACGCAAGTCCTAGTCCGAGCAAGGCTGCCCCAGCAGCCAATGTCGTGATTCTCTTTGCATTGAGAGTTTTCATTCTTTCACCTAAACATTGTTGCAATTACATAAAATGATAGGTATTTAAACCCATATGTCATATACAAAAATTTTTGTATAAAATATGTTTTATACTTCGTCCATTGTAGTAGATTGCCTCTTAATTCGACGACTGCCTTCGAGGGAGGGAAGATTGAAGGAAGGCGCACTGCCTTCATCCCGTTGATGGACGTTGGAGCCTTATGAATCCCATGGACGGGGTGTGCCGCGGCGTCCGCGCCCTTCCCGGAAAGGTTCTTGCCCTTCTTGCCAGCTACCACGCTCATTTTTATCTATAATATTATGGAATTTAACCTTATTAAACCTATCAAAATGCTTAGGCAGCATTTCGGTAGTTTCGAAGAAGAAAAAGGAATTAAATACCTATTATATATATTTTCTTATCTCTAATTGAAAGCGAGGGAAATGACTGGCAAGAGCCCGTTGGTAAGCGTTATAATACCGACATACAGGAGAGAGAATAAGCTTGCAAGCTGCCTGGACAGCATATTCAGGAGCGATTACAAGAATACAGAGGTGATCGTCATAAACGACTGCCCCGAAGAGGACCTCTCCCTCAAGCTTGCAAAATACAGGATAAAGCTTGTGCAGCATAAAAGCGAGACCCGCCTTGCCAGATCCAGAAACGAGGGTGCGGAGCTTGCGAAGGGGGGGTATCTCTTCTTCGTGGACGACGATAATGTGCTGGCCAAGGACTGTATAAGGCTTCTCCTCCAGGAGTACAGGAAGCACGACGGAATTGGCCTTCTTGGTCCGCTCATGTATGATGCGAATGGAGGCATATGGTTCCAGGGCGCAAAGGCGACATGGAGAACACCGAACCCCAGGGCAGTAGATAGATCAGAGCTCTCCAAGGAGCTCATAGAAACGGATGCTATACCGAATGCATACTTCGTGAAAAGGAAGACATTCCGTAAAGTAGGGGGTGAAGATTACAAGACCTTCCCATCCCATCATGCAGACTTTGATGTAGCGCAGAGATTGAAGAAGGAGAAGCATATTAGCTATATCTACACAAAGGCAAGGACCGTGCACGATTTCGGAAGCGTCTCGACACACAGGGACCCTGGCAGGATGTATCAGACCGTAAAGAGCAACTTTATCATAGAGAAGAGATATGCAGGCAGAGGAGCCTACACAATTTTTCTTCTGAGCTTCGTGCCTTCACACCTTTTATATTATTGCCTCTACATAATACCATTCAAGTGCAGCAATAGGTTGCAGTTCTATAGAAGTTACATGAGAGGGTTCTCGGAGGGGATAAGATCCAAGGTAAGGTGAGCATATCAGAGAGACGATGAAACGCCTCAGCATAGCATACTTCATGGCAAGGCACGTAAAAAGCAAGCCTGCGTTGTTCAAGTGCCTTATTTCGAAGAAAGGCCGTATAGTGTCGGATTCCGGCATATCCATGGACGTGAATCCGGAGAGCTACAAGCATTTCCTGCAAATCTATGCATATCTATGGCACCTGAATAATTATGGTGTGAAGGTCTCTCAGAAGGACGGCACCCTGAGCACCGGATTGTTTGACAAAAGTAACAGCTTCCAGGTGAAATCCTGGAGAGAGCTGGAGAATCTCCTCGGACTTATCTATTTCAGCACGAAGTACGGGCTTGAGCTGGTATCTGAAGGAGAGCCAATAACCCAGAAGTTCATGAGGATAAATGATGGTGTTGTAGAGCTTTACGACGGTTCAAGATTCCATCTGGAGGGCGCAGAGCCTGGCATAATCGCCGAAACCTACTTTTTTAGGATACATGATTTCATGGATTTCGGGAAGGGTACCATGCTTGACGTGGGAGCCGCATTCGGCGACACCGCGATCTACTTTGCAAAGCGAGGAGCGACCGTATTCGCGGTTGAGCCAGTCAACTACGACCTTCTACTTGCGAATGTAAAACTCAATCCGGACATTTCAAAAAGGATAAGGCCGATAAGGGCAGCGCTAGGAAATGTGGGGGAGATGGTCTTCCATTACAATGCGGGTGCCTTTGATGGCGGTGCATCGGCATTCAACAAGACAGGGCCTGGGACCGTCACCGTAAAGTCCTACTCTATAAGCTCGCTCATTAAGGAGCTCGGCTTGAAAGGTGTTGACTATCTCAAAATAGATAGCAAAGGAGGGGAAAACCTTCTGACCGCGGAGGATCTGAAGCTCGTCAATTCCTTCCTGAAGATAGAATATTCTGCAAAAGCTAGCTCAGAGGTGCAAAATCTTTTGGACCTCATAAAAGGCGCAGGTTTTCAGGCCAACATACTGCTCCACAGCCCGGAAGCCACGGGTAACATGAGATACCATGCAACGATATATGCAAGGAGGAACAGGTAATCTGATGGAAAAGCTCACTGTCCTATTCTTCTCGAGAAATGACATCGACAATGCCATAGGCCTAGTCAACGACATCAAGGATGTGGCAGACGAGATAGTCCTCATAGACCAGAGCGATAAAGAGGAAAAGAAGAAATTGATGGCCTTCAAGAGGAGATCAAAGCTCAGGAAATTCAAGGTTTACGACTGCATAGCGCTCGGC
>JAJYDY010000007.1 GCA_021790455.1 Microcaldota archaeon
TTCTGCATCGCTCGTAACAATAATACTCGGCATAGAGCTCATGTCCCTGCCGACCGCATTCATGATAATGATCAATGGCAAGAAGTTCATAGAAGCGGCCGTCAAGCTGTTCGTTCTCGCTGCGCTCTCTATTGCGATATTCGCGTTCTCGCTCGCTCTCCTGTTCCCTTACGATCCATCTCTCGCGCTGACTGCGCTCACGTCTAACGCTGGGATAGCTGGAGGGACAATAGTGCTCCTCGCGTTGCTGCTGTTCATAGCTGCCCTCTCATTTGATGCCTCCCTCTTCCCCTTCAATCTATGGATCCCGGATGTCTATGAAGGCGCGCCTGCTAATATCACCGCGATGCTTGCAGGGGTGAACAAGAAGGTCGCGTTCGTCGCCCTTTTCGAGGTCCTTTTCGTTGTGCTCCTGCCACTCAGCGCAGTGTTCTCCCTTGTCTTCCAAGTCCTTGCGATAGTCACCATGTTCTTCGGCAACATTGTCGCGCTTGTGCAGACGAACGTGAAGAGGCTTTTCGCCTATTCCGCAATCTCGCAGGCCGGTTACATAGCGATCGGCTTTTCAGCAGCAAGCCTTTACGGGATTGAAGCAAGCATATACCAGATATTCGCGCATGCGTTCATGATAATCGGGACATTTGCGATAATCCTCTGGCTGGAGTCAAAGAACATAAGGACGATAGACGACTATGCAGGCCTCGGGAGCAGGAACCGGATTGCCGCCTTCTCGCTAACCATATTCATGCTGTCCATGATAGGGATTCCGCCGCTCATGGGATTCGTTGGGAAGTTCCTGTTGTTCACAAGCGCGATAGGCAAGGGCCTGCTGCTGCTTGCGATAATAGCAATATTCAACAGCTTCCTCTCGATCTATTATTATGCGAAGGTGATGCTCTCGATGTACTCAAAGAGGGAGAAGCCAGTGCTACAAATAGATTGGGCGGTTTTCGCAGTGGCAACGTTCTGCACAATCGCGGTTATCATCTTGGGAATCTATCCACAGCCGCTTATAAGTCTGGCTCAGCTGGCCGGGAACTCGCTGTCACTCCTGCCAATATGATATGATACAGCAGCTCCTTCATGCCTAAGGAGCCTCCTTTCCACAGGCTCCCTTTCTTTCAAAGCCCTTGCCTTCAGCTCCTTGAGCGACTCTTCGATTCCACTCGTATCTACATAAGGCCTGCTCCCATGACCTGACTTCTCTATCTCCAATATTTGTTCTGTGTCCTCTATATTTATCCTTATGACAGGATCGAGTCCCATAAACAGCACCTCAAAAAAGAGCCTCTCCAGCCGCTCATTCAGTGCAGCCTTCCTCGCCTCAATATTTGGTTTTGCAAGCTCATCGGAAAGGTAGCTTATCCTTTCCTTGACCTCCCCGAGCAGCCACTTTGCTATCACCTTCCTCTTTATCGGATTTAAGTGCCCGAGGCATTCGTCGACAGGGAGCTGCTTCCTGGAAGCGCCTTCCAGGATTGTTTTTATCTCAAACACGTCCCTCAGCGTCACAGCAGCCGGTTTACTATCCTGCAGTCCGTAGAACACGAGATTAATATCAACACTCTTCAACTGCTCGCCAAATTCCATGCTGGAAATCGAGCGTGCCCCCCTCTTCTTCAGCTCGAACAAGGCACTCTCAATTTCATTGATGACTGTGCACTGTGCCATGGCGTCTGAATTACCTTCCTTGAGCACTCTCTTAAAGAGCAGGTCCACCATGCTCGGAGTCAGCCTATTTTCGAAGCGAGCAATCTCTACCTCTCCTACGGCTTGCGCAATCTTGGCTAAAGGCGCCATGTCCAGACCATTGCGTTCCATGTTAAATCCACTATCGCTGCTCCTTCTCAATTACTCACAAATTTTAATTTACCCTCCAAGATACTTAAAGAGTGCGGTTTTCGCAAAAATGGCAGAGCGTTTTTGCTACTTTGACATGCCTCTCAGGAAGAATCTTTTCATCATGAGCGACGGCTTGTCCATATCCCCGTACTTACTGAAGAACTGCTCAAATCCTGCGAGCTTTGCGGCCTTTATCGCAATCGCGAATCCACGGTCGCCCATTCTCGAGTAATAGCCATGCAGCATCCTGTGCATCTTAAGATCCAATCCGAACCTCTTCCTCCACATCTTCTCATATGACAAAAGAGGCGCTCCATTCCTGACATTTTCTATTATTGCGCCTGCTGCCACGCCAGCGCACGCCGCACCGAATATTATCCCTCCTCCTGTGGTGGCTTTGACCTGCCCTGCCGCATCGCCCACCAGTAGGACATTGTCAATCACGGTCTTCTTTCTTGCGTTGAGCGGTATAATGCTGGCATATCCTGCTGTCTTCTTTGCGCTGGAGATATGGTTTTTGATGAAGGTGCTTTCCAGGAATTCGTTGAAGGCTGCGGTACTGGTCTTCTTCGAGAGGCTACTTATTCCTATGCCGACCTCCATCTTCGTCCTAGAATAAGGTACGGTCCACCCGAAGAATCGCTTTGCAATCTTGTTTGAGAAGAAGAGCTCAACTCTGTGCGGGTCAGGCACCTGAGCTCCCTCGTATTCTGCCTTGTAAGTCAGGATGTGCTCCCCTATAGGTGGGAAGCCGACCGCACTCGCAACCATGGATACGGCGCCGTCCGCCCCTACTATTATGTTATTGGCGTCCTTCTTCATCTCAAGTATCTGTTCCTTTGGCAGCCGCTTTCCGAGAACGATCCCTGCCCCTGCTTCACACGCCTCCTTTGCACAGAGCTCTACGAATTTCCCCCTTTCCAGGACATAAGCCTTGTCACCAGCGGTCTCGACCCTGAAGCTCTCACCTCCTGCGAATATTGTGGCGCCATTGAGTGTTGTTACTAGCGCCCCCCTCCAACCAACATCCAGCCTTGACAGTCCATCCTTAGAGAATATCCCTGATGCCTTCGCGGCGTTGTCAGACACCCTCCTCTTTGACTCATATACTGTTGTGTCTATCCCATCCCTCGCCAGCCTCTTCGCTAGCAAAAGGCCAATCACGCCTGCGCCTACTATTATTACCCTTTTCATGCAATCAAAAACGAGTATTAACGATATCGTCGCTAATTATTAAAAACGCTTCCTGCATCAGCGCCTTAGTAGTTTTGTCTTTGTCTTGGTCTCAACGAACATCTCTGCATATGTTGTATAGAATTCGCTGCATGCTCTTCTTCATTGTATCCTAAGGGCTCGCCCTCCTTCAGATATATAATAGATTTGCAGCAGTTATTTAGGAGGGGGAGGATAAATAGTATTTAAAGCTTTCTGTTTTAAATATACTCTATCGGTGATTGAACGGCGAAAAAGGCAAGCAAGGCTAAGACAACCGCGAAAGTCATGAAAGGCGGGGGAGACTCAATTCCTATTCCTTCGATAAAGATACAGAACATAGTTGTCAGCGCTGATCTGCACGCAGTGATAGATCTCTATGCGCTGTCAAAGGAGGTAAAGGCTGTGGACTACGAGCCAGAGCAGTTCCCTGGGGCCATATTCAAGATAGCAGAGCCAAAGGCCGTGATAATCCTCTTCAAGAACGGGAAGATGATATGCACAGGCACTAACACGGAGGCAAATATAAGGAGAGTGCTAGAGTACGCATCAAAGGTAATCTCAAAATATGTAATTGAGCTGACGCCGGTGCTGACAGCCGCGCAACAAAAGGCAGCAGCTGCGCAAAAAGCTGCAGCTCAGTCGAAGAAATAATCCCTCTTTCTCGAAGGAGGTTTTTCCGAAAGATAGCAGCCGCCTTTTAAAACACTTTTCCGAACAAACGCGATACCTTTAAATAGCGTCTAAACTAGCAAACTATGTAAATAAAGTTTAAAGTGAGCTTATGGACAATGGGAAACACTATTTTGCGATAATGTTCACAGTGATAGCATTATTCGGACTGACGGGAAGCACAATCGCGGCTATAAACACCGTAAACACAAGTGTGATATCTGCTGTGACTACAATGGTGCCAACCTCCATCCCAGCCAGCTCAGTGGTTATGCCCCAGCCAACTAATATCTTCCAGCAGATAATAAACTTCTTTGAAGGCCTATTCAGCATTGGGGGGCATACTTCACCGCCTCCTTGCGTTGACTGCAACACGGTAACGACAATACCTTATACTACTACAGTATGTCCTCCGGGGACAGCAGGCTGCCCGATTCGCGTAACCACAACAACTTCTGTTTCGACTACAACTATATCATATGGGACATCGTGTGTTGCAGCGCTTGGCATCCTCTGCGAAAGCCCAGTGCTTACAAACGGAACGCTTTCATTGACCTTCGGCCAGAATACAGGGGCGACCATGTACTATCCCAAGCTCGCCTGCTCCTCAACATCGTTGGTTCCATCAACATTCTACCCGATCTTCGGGAATAACCCGTTGCAGAGCGGTTCCGCGATATACACAAACATACCGTGCCAACTAAGTCCTGCGGAAAACACAACTGCAGGGGTCAATGCATATCTCTGGCTCAGCTACCAAACAGCTCCAAGTGGACCAACAGTCTATATGCTCGCAGCTAAAATGACACTAACTGGTTCTGGTGGAGTCAACGGTACAGGAGGCGGCAACTATTCATACACGGGAGTTTACAATGGTACGAACCTGGCGCTTACATGGGTGCCAAACCACACCATCGAGAACTTATCTGATGCGAGGCTCGTCGGCGTGATAACAAGCTTCCAGACAGCAAACCCGTACTACTCCTGCCTGAACGGAGTGAGCATGAACGTATGGAGCGCACCAAACGAGTACCCTGGAGTGCTTGTAGTCCACAACGGACTGCAGGGACATCAGTGCGCCTACATCACTGCGACATTCGTTCCACTCGGATCAGGGGGTGGAAACAAGTTCCCTAACCCGTACAATTATACATATTCAGGAAGCTATGAAGGGACTGGAGAGACATTCTCATGGGTGCCAAACCACACCATCGAGAACGACAGCGGAGCAGCATTGGTCGGAACAATTGCGAACTTCTACACAGCAAACCCGTACTACTCCTGCCTGAACGGCGAGAGCATAAATGTATGGACCGATCCGAACTACCCGAATGAGTATGTGATACACAACGGACTGCAGGGACCGCAGTGCACCTACATCACCGAAGTCTTCAGTTCAGGCAGCGCCCGCGGGTCCACGCCAATAATGACTATTACAGTAACCCACCCGCAGAATATGCCACAAGGTACGAATTTCGAAACGAATATGAGCTGGACAAACCTCACTTCCTACAGCGCTGTCTACAACTGCAACTTTATCTTCCAGACAACCGGTGGCATGGTCGTGTCAAACTACACCGAATATTGTGGACTCGCCGATCCTGAACTAGGATGGAACTATAGCGGGGTGAGAATGCAGCCTGGCGGCAACTACTACGTAAAGGCGATAGGCGGCAACAGGACAACAGGCAGATACGTAAGCATGAGCAATATGGGATACGTGGCGGTGCCATCTAGCAGTGGCACACCGCTATCTGCACGAATGAACCTGACGATTAGGCAAACAGGCACGCAGTCATATCCAGTTATCTTGGACATGATGGGAATTGCAACAGGCGGAAGCGGGCCGTACACATACACATATCAAGTAAGGAACATGTCGCAGCTCTACTACCACACGCTATACACGTCGCCACAGACAACCTCAAGCGAATGGACATACGGCTTCTACAACAATACAGTAGCACCAAGCCTTGTACCGGGCACTGCCTATTCTGCAGTGGTTACAGTCATGGATTCACAGGGTCACACTGCATCTTCGCAGCCGCAATCATTTACAATACCAGGAAACCTACCTCCAAACCCACACAATAACACATACACTGGTTCGTGGGAAGGTTCGCAGGTAACTTCGCCTAGCACGATTCAGTGGGTGCCAAACCACACCATCGAGAACGACAGCGGTGCCGTTCTGGTTGGCACACTTATGAACTTCTACACAGCAAACCCATCCTACTCCTGCCTGAACGGCGAGAGCATAAATGTATGGACCGATCCGAACTACCCGAATGAGTATGTGATACACAACGGACTGCAGGGACCGCAGTGCGCCTACATAACGCTTGAGATGCAGTACATAACCAACAACCAGATTGTCTATGTGGGCCAAAATGTGACCTCATCGCCGTATACTGTAGAACTGACCGACCTTGCGCAGGCAAGCAACCAGACTGGCGGAATGGCACCGGCATCCATATCGATCTACTACAACGGCGCACTGGCAAACATGAGCCAGATAAATCCGAACAGCGTTGGAACTTTCAAGGTGCATGGAGAGACGTTGTACGTCTTCGTTCACAACACCTTCGCAGGGCTATATGCATACCAGAGATGGGCAAACATGTCGATTACATTCCCGTAGGTTTCCAAGCGTAATTTAAATATTCGCTTGAATGTATAACTACATGAAAGCGCTGGCAGCAGTTTCGTTGATTCTTTTTTCTTCATTTATAGCAGTAGCCGCAACTTCTTCTTCACAACCACCGCTGAACATCACACTTCCTTCAATCAATATGAGCGGCATATCCAGCAGCATAGGCGGCATCGGCAACATCGGCAACATAGTAAGCGAGATAGCGGCTTTCTTCAGAAATCTGCTTGCAGCGTTGTTGGGTGCGACCACGACTAGCACTACAACCACAACGACCGCTATGACCACGAGCATAATATCCACGACCGTGCACTATACGACCTCCGCCCAGACCACCACTTATGCCACAACAATGAGCACGACGGTCAAGACAACCAGCATCCCAACAACCACTTCCATATCAACAACGTCCATTGCTACGACCTCGGTATCCACGACGTCTGTTCCGCCAAGCGGAATGGTGCTATGCCACAACGACACCTTCCTTAGGGTGAACCAGACGGAGAACTGCTCTCCCGTATCCATACTGCTTGTCGATGTGGGAGTAGGGAACACCAGATACGAAATAGCGAATGCGATAGTCAACATATACCTGAACAACCAGCTGGAGTTCTCCAATGAATCGCTGTTGCAGAACTTCACGACCCCATACCAGTTCAACTTCAGCAACGGCCATATAGTGCAGGTGCAGGTCTACGTTGCGCACTGGGACCAGTATCCAATCTACAGGTATGCCAACATATCGGTTAACTATAGGTGAGGTCAATCCATTTCCTACTTCTTCGCAACCTTTGCAAGCTCCCTGTCCATTACATTGAAGAAGTTGTCCCAGGAATAGTGCTTCTTGATCCGTGCGCTGCCCCTCTTCCCCATCTCCTTTGCGATTGACGGGTGCTCTGCTACATACACCATCTTCTTCGCCATCTCCGGCACGTTATTAACCAGGAAACCTGTCTCGTTATCCAGAATAGTTTCCTTCGGCCCACCAAGGTTTATTGCGATCACTGGCTTTCCGCTCGCCATGCTCTCCAATGGAACAAGCCCAAGGTCCTCGTCAACGGGTGGATGCAATACTGCTGTGCACCTCGAATACAAGTCGAGCCATCTGTCGTCCGGAGGGTTGACCAATACCATGACGTCTCTCACCTCTTTCGCCTTCCTCACAACCCTGTCATAGTACTCCGATAGAAATCTGTCCTTCGAAACCGATCCGGCCAGCACCAGCTTGTAAGTCTTCTTTCCCCTATAGAGGTGCTTGAACCTGGCAAATGCCTCTATTGCGCTGAGCTGGTCCTTGTTCTGCGAGTACCTTGCCGGGTAATAGAAATAGTGATCGTCACCCCTGTTCGAGAAGCGCTCATAATCTATCCCTGAGGGAAGGACAGTGGCATCCTTCCTCCCGAAGAACTTGGCAATCCTGCCCTTCGTGTTAGCACTGTTAGCAATTATCCCATCCATTTTCTTTACTATCGACTTGTCTATCCTCCTTATGACTGCAGCGCCAGCCATATGTATTGGTTTCTGGTAGAGCCTCTTGCGCTTCATCCTGTATTTGTATAAGTCCCACACTTCCCTGAGCGGGGTGTGGCAGTACCAGAGCACTCTCTCGTTGTTCTTCTTTATCCAATGAGACGGGGCGATGTGCGCATTGATCACGTCGTAATCCTCCTCTATCTTCATTCCGTAGAACCCAAGCCCATAGTGGAGGCCCTGCACAGCCCTGCCATACGGCAGCATCCTGTACAACGGGTTCATCTTTATGACATTTATGTCCAGCTCCTCGAACTCAGGAAGGGTGGTGTCCTTATTGTACTCGCCTGTATAAATCGTAGCATCGTAGTGCTGTGCAATCTTGAGCACGACCCTTTCGGCGCCGCCTGTAACTGTGAGGTTTGATTGGGTCATTATTACCTTCAAGGAAGCACCAAAAGTATATTATTACTGACGAAAGTTAATTATAAATACCTGGGAAAGAAAGGTAATTAACCTATTTGTATAAGGAGTTTTATGGACTTAGGCGAAGGATTGAGGCAGGCTCTTGCAAAGCTTACCCGGTCGACAATAATTGACGCAAAGACGATAAAGGAGTTCAACAAGGAGCTCCAGAAGACTCTTCTCAGCGCAGACGTAGAGGTAGAGCTCGTCCTCAAGTTCACGAAGGACATAGAGGAAAAAGCCCTAAAGAGCAAGCCACCAGAGGGGGTGGCGCCGAGGGACTACATAACGAACCTTGTCTACGATGAGCTTGTCAAGCTCATGGGTAAGACTTATACTCCGAAAATACAGAAGCAGAGAGTCCTGCTGATGGGTTTGTACGGATCGGGAAAGACGACCAGCGCCGCGAAGCTCGCGAAATACTACCAGGACAGGGGACTGAGCGCGGCGGTCGTCTGTTGCGACGTGTCAAGGCCTGCGGCATACGAGCAGCTCGAGACGCTTGCGAAGAACGCCAACGTCGCATTCTACGGAGAGAAGGGAGAGAAGGATCCGGCAAAGATAATCAGGAATGGACTTGAGAAGTTCAAGGACAGGCACGTTGTCATATGCGACACAAGCGGAAGGAGCGCGCTCGACGGTGCGCTGATAGAGGAGCTGAAGAGGGTGTCGAATGCATTCAATCCTGAGGAAAAGATACTCGTCATCAGTGCAGACATAGGTCAGGTCGCAGGGAGGCAGGCTCGCGAGTTCGACAATGCGGTCAAACTCTCCGGGGTCGTCGTCACGAAGATGGATGGGTCCGGGAAGGGAGGCGGGGCACTCAGCGCGACAAACGCAGCAAAGACATCTGTGATGTTCATAGGAACGGGAGAGAAGCTGAACAATATAGAGCCTTACGATGCCAACAAGTTCATAGGCGGCCTTCTCGGAATGCCCGACATCGCATCGCTCGTCGCGACAGTACAGGAGGCAATCAAGGAGGCGAACATAAGGCCAGAAGAAATGGAGATGAACGAGCTCAACTTCGACAGCTTCTACGCACAGCTAAAGACAATGGGGAAGATGGGCTCGATGAAGAGCGTGTTTGGAATGATGGGTGCGCCAGACGTGCCCAAGGAGGCGATGGAGCAGAGTGAGGACAAGCTGAAGAAGTACAAGACGATAATAGGTTCCATGACAAAAGGCGAGAGGCAGAACGAGCGGCTGCTTCACGAGCATGGTAGGATAGCGAGGATAGCGAAGGGCAGCGGCGTCACAGAGAAGGACGTCCATGGCCTTATCTCTGACTTCAACAAGATGAAAAAGATGTTCAATACTCTCAAGAATGACAGGAACTTCAAGAAGAAGTTCGCGAAATTCATGTAAGCGTGGCTTTTTATGGTGCAGGACAAAGAAACCCTTGAGAAGAAAATACAGGAGCTAAAGGAAGAGTATTCGAAGACAAAGGAGAATAAGAAGACCAACTACCACATAGGACTAATTCGAATGAAGATCGCGCAGGCGAAGCGCGACCTTGTAGTAGCAAGCAAGAAGATCCATAGGGAGGGGTTCTTCGTTAAGAAGATGGGCGATGCAACGGTGGCGCTCGTCGGCTTCCCGAGCGCTGGGAAATCCTCCCTTATAAATGTGATCGCAAACACGAAGAACAAGACTGCAGCGTACGCTTTCACGACCACGAAGATAATCCCAGGAACTATGATCCACAAGGATTCGCACATACAAGTATTCGACATGCCAGGTCTTATCGAAGACGCGCACCTCGGGAAAGGAGGAGGGAGGATGGTAATCAGCGCGGCGAAGGTCGCTGACCTGATCGTATTTGTGATTGACATAAACCAGACGCAGCAGTTTGAGAAGCTTATGAAAGAACTCAACTCCCTCGAGATCCACATAAACAAGGAGAAACCTTACATACAGATAAACGAGCAGGAAATGGGAGGGATAAGGATAGAGGTCAACAAGTCGGGTCTCCCGGAAGAGGACATAAAGGAGATACTGATGGGGCTCGGGATCCACAATACGCTGATATCGATATGGGGCAGGGTTTCAGACGACGAGCTTATCTCGATAATCTCCGGGAGGGCGATTTACATGAGGGCAATCATGGCGCTAAACAAGATCGACACCAATAGGGATTACAAGAAGATAGCTGAGGAGCTGTCTAAGAAATACAGCATAGAGGTAATTCCGATAAGCGCGACAAACCAGACTAACACCAACCTCCTCAAGGACAAGATTTATGAGAACCTTGGCATAATCACAGTCTACCTAAAGCACAGGATGGAGGAGGAGCGCATGCCAATGGTGCTTGGAAAGGGCGCGACTGTAGGGGATGCTGCGAAGAAGTTCCACACAAACATAATAGACGAGCTGAACTGCGCCATGATAACCGGACCGAGCTCGAAGTTTCCGAACCAAAGGGTTGGGATAGCGCACGTCCTCGCAGAAGGGGACGTGATAACTTTCATAAAGAACAAATGACACTATACGAAGAGCCCTGCGAAGACCTTTGCGTCGTCGACCATGTTCTTTATCACAAGGAACTCATTCGGCTGGTGTGCTATGTCATCGCATGTGAACCAGACCGCTGATTCGAATCCAGCCCGCCTGAAGAATCCAGCGCAGGTGCCTCCGCCTATCCCTATCGGGCCTGCGTCTATACCGCGCTGCTCCTTCACCACCTTCTTCAGCAGTTGAACTATCTCCGCATTTTCGCTTGTAGGCGGAGCCGCCTCCTCTCTCTGCACAGCCTCGAACGATATCTTTACCTTTTTGAAGTCGGGGCCATCAGCGATTCCGGATATGTCCTTCATCACGTCGTCCAGCTTGTATTGCGGCAGGACTCTGCAGTCTAGATAGCACACCTCAATCCCTGGTATTATGTTTATGCTGTCGACATTCTTCTCGTGCTTCGTCATCTCGAAGGTCGAACTCACCGGCCTGAATGTCGCATTGTTCGCGCTGTACTTTTCGTGCAGGAAGTCGTACGCCCTTGAAAGAAACATTATCGAGTATCTGTATGCATTCACACCATCGTCCGGAGTGCTGGCGTGCACCTGCTGTCCGTTGACAGTGACCTTCAGCCACATTATGCTCTTCTCGGCCACCTCTATCATCTTCCCGTCAGGAGTCCCCCAGTCAGGCACAAGGAACATGTCGCTCTTCTTGAAGATACGTTCCTCAAGCAACTTCTGTATCCCGTATTTGCTGCCTACCTCTTCATCTGCTACAAGCACGAGCCCGAAGTTGTACTTGAGCGCAGCTCCGGATTCCTTCAGCGCCTTAAGCGCATAGATGCTGCCTATAGCGGACTGCCCGTCGTCGACGGTTCCCCTTCCATAGATCTTCCCGTCCCTGACAGTTGCCCTGAATGGATCGCTGTTCCAGAGGTTCAGGTCTCCTTCTGAAACCGTGTCTATGTGCGATACGATCCATATAGTCCTTTCTGCATTCCCATATTTTACAACAAGGTTTGACCTGATTGCACCGCTGTCGTCTTTGTAATCATAACGCACAACCGGGAAGCCCATTGATTTCAGCAGCGATTCAAGGAAATCCGCGCGCTCCTTTTCTCCGGTTCCGCCGCTGACCGGTGATATCGACCTTATCGCAATCATTTCTGACATAGTGCCTATCATGTCCTTCTCGTAGTCATCTATGACGCTGTTCAGGTCCACCATGATATTGTATGGCTTGAAAGGATTAAAAATCAGCTGTGCAAGCTAGCCTTTTTTCCGCATGCTCATTACCTGGTTTTCCGGATTTTTGGAATAGGGATTAATAACTTTTATCCCAATTAGGTATTGCGACCGGTGAAGATCATGGCCATAAAGTACTGGGAGTTCGAGGATGCTCCGCTAAAGGAAAAACTGAAGAACGTCAACGTCAAGGATGTTGCAAAGGTCTTCTTCGACAACGAGACAGAGGCTTACAGGTTCTCGCTGCTGTTGACAGAAGTCAAGAAGAAGGGGCAGCTCCGTCTCAAGGAGGTGCCCGAATCGATACCTATAGCCACAGCAAAAAGATATCTCGACTATGCTGTGCAGATAGGTCTGCTAAAGCACGAGGACAATGCTTATTCCCTTACAGACAGGTTCTCGAAGCCTTTCAGGAACATCGCCACCTACATAAAGGCGTGGATGGACAGCCAGCAGGCAGAGGATCTATCGGTGCAGTTCGCAACAGCGAACATGAACAAGCAGATGAAAAGGGGAGGCAGAGTTTCTGCTCCTTCCACTCCAGAGCAAAATCTGGATGCGCAGCAGTAATCACGCGAACTTGAACGCCAGGTATATCACTACGAACAGTGCTATGATTGCAAGTATCGACAATATCGCAGCCGGGCTCGTCAATGCCGAGCCGTATCCGGATGCGTTGCCGCCAGACCCGTATCCGCTACTGCGTGTCGATGTCGTGTACCCTGATGTCGAGTAGGACGTAGGTGCGCTGCTCGACTGGCTTGTGCTGCTTCCCGTTGTCGTAGCTGTCGATGTTGACGCCTGCGATGTCACTCTCAGCGTATAAGTCGATGGGCTTGACGATGGATCATCTTCAGTTGCGACGAACGTAACGTTGTAGCTTCCAGCAGCAGTGCTAGCGCTTGTCGAGATTGTCGCAGTGCCAGAGAATGGTGGTTCTCCGCTCGGATTGCTTATGCTTACTGTAATCCCGTCAGACGAGAGAGCCGCAGAGTCCTGCACGCTCAGCGTTGTGCCCCAAGTATTTCCGGTTGCAAGGCTTACTGTGTAAGCTGTAGAAGCCGATGAGCCGGCCGCCACCGATCCAGCAGATGGGTTCAGTGATATGGAGGATGTGCCGTAACCGTATTGCGCTGCAAAAGACCCGGCTAGAAGGAAAGGAAGAAGGAGAGAAAGGAGTATTGCATTGTTGTTCATGCAATCGCCTTACTTCATCATCCCTATGTCTATCCAGAGCCAGACCAGGTCGGCTATGAATATTATTACACCGAGGGCCAACCATGTCGTGTCGAAGTAACCAGTGTATGTCCAGTAGATGTCAGCCAGCGCTATTATTATTCCCATCAGGACAGATATCCTGAGCTTCATCGGAACCGCCATATTCACACCGAATAGCTATGGGAAGAAGGGTTTAAAAACCGAGTTATAATTTCCCTGTTTTTCACGTCAACTTGCGTATACTATGTATCTAATGAGCGGTAATCGGGCTCGGCGGGATTTGAACCCGCGACCTTCAGCTCTCTTCTTTCACTTCTTGATTAAACTTCTTTCCAAGAAGTTTATTAGAAGGCTGTCGCTCTATCCAAGCTGAGCTACGAGCCCATGCTAAGGTAATGAGTATCAAGATATTTAAAACAACAACAGCATCTAGCCCCTTATGTGCCCGAGCTTCGCCCTCTCTACTTCGAAGAATTTCTTTGTGTTGTTCGTGAGCATCTCCGCCGCCTTCACGAACGGTATGCCTTTTATGTCAGCAATCATGTGGATAGAGAATTCCACGTCAACGGGCGTTTTCCCCACAACAGGGCAGTCGCTCTCCGCCATTAGCCTGTCTATCGATACGTCTTTTATCACCTGCTTCCTCTTGCTCGACTCTGTCGGCGGTATGGATATCATGTAGCCCTTCTTCTCCGCCTCTTTCGCCTGTTGCACGTTTCCCTCGAAGAAGTGCAGGTGCACCTTCCTCATATCCCTCTTTTCCAGTATTTCCAAAACAGCATCCATCGACTCCCTTGAATGGACGCTTACCGGCAGGCCAAGCTCCTTTGCGAGGTCCAGCATACGCTCGAACACCATTCTCTGCCTGGCCTTCGTCGCGTCGGTCTTCGCCTTCACGTAATCCAGACCTATTTCCCCTATGGCGACTATCTTGTCTTTGTTCTGCCTTGCAAGCTCCATAATCTGGTTTATCTCGTTGTCCAGCGCTTTCCCATCGAGTTTCACTGCTGTCTCAGGGTCTATGCCGATTGCAGGGAATATGTACTTCCTCTCCGATAGCTCCAGGGCCCTCTTGCTTGTCGCGACATCTATTCCATTCGTGATTATCGTGTGCACTCCGAAGTTTATCGCGTTTATGAGGATTGTCGGGTCGCTTATAAGGTCAAGGTGGCAGTGCGCGTCTGCGGTCTCCGCCTTCTGCCTCTCCTGCTGCATCTGCGCAATCTCCCTAGATATCTGCTTCACGCTGCCTACCATAAGAACACAGGGAAAAACCTAATCCGAGCAATAGGAATAAATACGCAAAGCTTATTAAATAAGCTATCTAATACCTCTATCTGCAACGATGGAAAGAACCAGTGAATCTATGCCAAGGAAAACAAGAGAGTCTATTCTTGAAAGATCAATAAGGGCTAACAGGATCCTAAGCGTAGCTGTCATCGCGCTGATTATAGTGAACGCGTTCATGATCTACAGCATATCTAACCTGAAAATAACACAGGTCTCCTCGACAACCACTGTCCAGGCTGCGAACCAGACCACATCCACAGGCACACTCGCCGGAATAAACACTCCGCTGAACGCAAGTGAACTTGCGATTATAAACAATGCACCGCTTCAGTATTATGAGACCGCGGGGGAGAAGCTGCTCAACGGGACTCTGACAGACGAAGTGCTGGTATCAAATGCACCGCAGGTGACCCCGCTACTGTTCAATGGGAAGCCGAGCATCGTATACATCGGCGCTGATTCCTGCATATACTGCGGTGAGAACAGGTGGGCGATGGCTCTCGCGCTTGCTAAGTTCGGCTCTTTCAGCGCGCTATACAAGGGATACAGCTCTCTCGGTGACGGGGATGTTCCGACGCTGTACTGGAAGCAGTACAACCTCACTACCCAGAGCAACGTCTCATTCGGCAGCTACTACTCCAGCAATTACCTCAATTTCATAAGTGCTGATTACGAGAGCCCGATAACAGGGGGATTCCAGATACAGCCGCTTTCCTTCTTCCTGCAAAAATCCCCAAATGCCACATACACTTCTGCATTAAGCTTCATGAACTCTACAGGGAAGTTTCAGGGCACGCCGTTCACGCTATGGGGAGGAGCCCTGGTTCCTGGTGCTGACGCAGTAGTGTTCGGCAACACAACGCCGACTGGCGCATCCAATCTTCCACTCTCAACCATGTCACACGCCCAGGTGCTGAGCCAGCTCAAAAACTTCAATGACCAGTTTGCCTGGGGCGAATACGCAGCTGCTGACGTCTACATCACGTACGCATGCCCTGCGATAAACAATACAGCGCAGGTTTGCCAACTCCCCGCCATCAAGAGGCTGGAGCTTGCCGTCTCGATAGGCAAGTAGGGTTTGCCCAATAAATAGGTAAAGACAAGCCTACTCACAGTTAGGTTTGTTCTGGTACTCAGTTCATTACTGCAAATCTGTTCAGGATGTTTATTTTTGCAGTAATCTCCATTTCAATATTATATTCTTTCATCGAAAATATGCTCTCTCCCAACATTCCAATAAAGAGGGTTGAACCAATATCGTAACCACTCTTCCTCTGTTTACCAACATACTATTATATTTGTTCCAATTTCGAAGGTCTTTCATATCGATCGCCAAAAACCGATATGAACTCAGGGGTCAAAATCCCTTGGTTTTAGTGGAATTATTGGACAAACTCGGCAAGTAAGCATTTAAATATCAGGAAATCCCAATTCCCCTAAGTTCATTCTGAAGTGTGCGGGCATGGAAGGAAAAGCAAGCAGAGTTTATAACACAGTAAGGAGAGTGTACACTCCGAAGTACATACTTCTCAACATGGCCGCAGCCTTCGTCTACTATTTTGTGCTCATATATTTGATAAGTGTGCAGCAGTACGGTGCGGTGATAATCACGATACCGCTCTACCTTTTCTATGCGCTCGCAATAACAGCGTCTGTAGCGTTCACGATAGCGATATACTCGCTGTCCAACACGAGGAACAACCGCGCGCACGTCTCTGCCGGGCTGACAGGCACTGTAACTGCCCTTGTAGGCGGGGTTTTCGCAGGATGCGGATGCACGGCGCCGATCATCTTCAGCCTAACCGCGGTTGGATTCACAACAGCACAGGTTTTTGCACTGAACAATTTCATTTCAAGCAATATCATTCTACTCTTCGCCTTGATGATAGCTATAAATCTCTTTGTAGTGATATATTACCTGAATAAGCTATCAAATCCGGCGTGCAGAGTAAGGAAAAGGTAAAGGGACTGTAGAGGAAAACGGGTTTGATGGCGTATATGCGATAAGGTTATCGCATGGCGACTAAGAAATGGAACGGGCGCACCGGTTCAACGAAAAAGGCTGACCAAGAGAAAAAGGGAGGACACGAAAGAAAGGAGAAGGCAGAAAAAGAGAGAACGCGACTCTATAACACTTCAGCCATCAGCGCAGGCGCTGCACAGCCTGTGAATGAGGAGCCGCAGACCTTCCATGAGATAATAATCAATAACATAGTCAGCAACAGCAAGGGGAGGAACAATGTTCCTGACGAGGCGATGCTTCTTGGTGCTACAATCTCCTCTCTCAGCAGCGGCATGAGGGAGCTGCGCTACAAGAGCGGGATGAATGTCGGGAAGGCACTCTACAAGCAGTCATCGCTCGACAAGAGCTACATGTTCCAGGAGGAGTCTGTCCGCAGCCTCGTGAACTTCTTCGATGCCGCAGGCTACAGCAACGTCACATACAGGGCATACCCGGACGACATCGAGATAAAGATTCACGAACGCAACAACACAGATGTTGGCGCAAACATACATTCATTCGAGGCGGGGATAATCTCCGGATACCTCAGTGCGATGCAGAAGAAATACACAGCAGTGCACGAATCCACATGCAGCAACAACGGAGGGAACTGCTGTACTTTCACGATAAAGGGATCGCAGAACAACGGATCCAACAGCGTTCCATCCATGGAGCGGTTCGCCGCATCAATTTCGGAGAGGGCAAAGGGTCCGAACGCCAACAGACATGCAGCGCATGTGTCAGATGCATACTGCCTGCTTTCCTCATCACGGTTGCTTGACCAGAGCTACCTGGAGCCGCTCAAGGAGATTGCGGCCCACACAGGAAGGGAGATAAGCGACAAGCTCTTTGAGGGAAAGAGGGCGCAACGCTCCTTCTTCTCCTATATAGAGAACACGATAAGGCTGCTGAACCTCGGAGAGCCTGAGATAAAGAGCACGAACCCACTCCAGATGGAGGTAAAATTCAATGGGATAGACTCCAGGAGTGAGAACGTTGACCTGGCTCTTGCATTCATAGAAGGCCTTATCTCCGACAGATTCGGAAAGGAGTTCGTAGCGTCAGAGCGCACCAACAACGGGAAATATGTACTGGATATAAGGGAAGCGAGGAACTGACTCACATATAGTTCGCGAGGTTGAACTGCTTTGTAGGCCTCTCCCCTCCTCCGACCCCTCCGAAGACTGTTTCTATCTCATCCCTGACGAGCATGAGCCTCTGCTTTATGTAAGGCTCGAGATTGTACCTGTCCGCAAGGTCAGTTGCCATCTGCAGATACTTCTCTATCCCACCCTTTGATATAGTTAGGACCAGCTTTCCCTCGCAGCGGGTGCACTTGCCTATCAATGGGACTCTCCTATACTTCGCGTTGCAGGCGACGCACCTGAACGTCTGCTTAGAAAAGGAGTGCATATTCCCGATGAGGTCTGGGATGAAGTGGCTGATTATCAATCTTCTCGCAGCATCCGCCCTGTCTATGGTGAAAAGCTTGTCCATCAGCTCGAACTGCACGTCTATCTTCTCCTGCATTGACTTTAGCTTCGTGTAGACGCTCTGCGCCGGAGAGCCGTTCAGCGAATCCACGCCTGCCGAGTGGGTGAAGTTTATGTTCTGGTAAGCCTCGCGCTTCTTCAGCCTGTTCATCACAATCTCCACCTGCACGTCCCCGGGAGGGAGCATTGAGAATGTCTTATCGTAGAAGTCGAGGCCATAGCTATTGAGGGTTTCCATCATATGCACCTCGTCGTCTACATCATCGGGATGCACATTGAGAGTGAGAATTATCGGTGCATCCATCGTTCCCCCTATCGTCGTAGGAAGGTACCTCTTAGAGAAGTTGATCAACGCATCCATAAGCAGCATCGTGGTGTCTTCATCCCCATCACAGTTCCTCCTCCTTGCTGTTATGGTGTACGGGTGCGCGAATCCTACGTGCGCGCCGGTCACGCCAACAATCCTTCCCAACACTCCGCATGAGGTGTGCGGTGAAAGCGTTATCACAAAGTGCCCAATCAGCTGGTCGACAGTCTCGATATTGTAGAACGGCTCCAGCTTGTAGAACCTTACAAGGAGATCATCTATGAACTTTGCAGCGTTCAGCATGTACTTAGCACCCCTCTCATTGATTATGAGATCCTGATGCCTCATCTCGACCAGCTGATCATCGCCCTTCAGCTCATTCCCGAGATAATCGTGCGTGTAGCCAAGTTCCTTCATCTTCTCGACGCTCACACCCATCTCCTTAGGATAGAAGTGCGTCATCGGCGCATCCGTGGCATCAAAGCGAGCTGTGCCATCCTTGAATATGTAGAGGTTGTGCATTGACCTAAGTATTCCCTTCTCGAGCGGTTCTGGAATCTTGTCCCTGCTGACCAGACCCCTTACCCCTTTCATGACCTTAGGCAGGTTCTGCACCCCAAGGTTCTTCAGCGCCTCATCTATTACTGTGGAAAGGCTGACCTTTTCGGTGTCATATCCATTGGTCTTTATGTTGCACACGCCGCATACGTCTTTGGAGGTTATCCTTCCGCAGTTCCTGCATATCCTCTCTACCACTGCGCGGGATGCATGATGCCTGCAATACGGAAACATCTGCAGCTCCCTTCCAATCATGCATCTGTAGCGCGCCACCTCTATCTCGGCGAGGCGCTTCCCGAACTTCCTCTTGTCGTCGACATATGATTTGTAGATGTTCCTGTCCTTGCTGCCATAGTCTCCGATCGGGAAGAGCACCTGCGGCGCAGGCTTCATCAGCCTCTCCCTCGCCTTTTCAGGCCTTCCTATCCTGGCACCGATCCTGGTCGACCTCTTCATCACCTTGAACGGAGCGACAGAATCGACTATATCGAGTGCGGATTTTGTCACTACATAATTGTCAAGCGCGGCCGCATCAAGGCTTATCCTCTCCCCGCTGCTGAAGCCGAGCGACATGAGCAGGCTCTGCGCGTCGTCGCCCCTTATCAATATCGATGATCCCTCGTCGAAGTGCGGTATGCAAAGCCTTTCCAGCGCATCCCTCACTATGCTATCCTTCCCGCTTACGGGAATCTCGATCCCAGCCGTAGCGAAGACACTCCTTTCTCCGTCAGGATTCTCCACATCCGCGCGGAGTACCGCGTTCGCTATTTCAAACAGTTCAGCGCCACTGACATCAGAATAATCGTAAATGTACCTCGGATGCATGGGAATCTTGAAGTCCCTGGACAGTTTGTAGGCTGCTGCAAAAGACGGAACGCCCTCAACATGCTCGGGGTATCCTGCTGCCTTCAGCTGCTCGGCCCAGTACTCCTCCACGTAACTTGTCGGCGCGAGGGGAGTGTTCGACTTCCTGAAATCTCCGTATGTGACAAGTATGTCCCCGACCGAGATGATCTTCTTTATCTGCCCGAGTACTGCCTTAGCCTGCTCTGCACTGTTTATCCTGATCGCCTCCCCGGAAACAAGCTTGACGAAAGGTCCTTCTATGCTGTCTACGGGCGTGGCCACGCATCCCTTCCCGGGCTTCTCAACGCGGACCTGTGTGCCGACCGCTATGAACTCATTGAGTACGTACATTGTTGCGGGACTGAAGCCCTTTGCAGCGATGCCTGTCATCCTTGACCTTCCGTACCTCAGCCTGAAACTTCCGGCGTGCGATGGATAAGCCAGGACGGGCCTGCCTGCGATGAGCTCCTGCAGGAAGACCGCCTCCTTCTTCTCCTCTTTTACTTGTTTTGCAGGAGACGGTACCGTCCCCTTGTCAACCTTTATCACGTTGTTCAGCCAGCCCCAGTCGAGGCCGACGGCTTTCGTGTTCTTCAGCACGCTCTTCGCTTTCTGCGCCACTCCCTCGCAGACTACGAGCGCAACCCCTCCTCTTATCTTGTTGGTTATCACCTGCTCCTTCCCTTCTGCGTCGAGCCTCTTCACGTTGCGGTGTATTCCGACCTCTATCTGCTCTGTCGGGACCCCATCTATGCAGACGGGGAAGTTCTCCAGGAGGACTCGCATGTCGTCCTCGCTGGGCTTGTACTGCAGCCTCGCTGCTCGCGCGTCATAGATCAGCATCTCCTCTATCGTCCGCTCCACCTCCGTCTGCGTTGCCTTGTACGCGCCGACCCCGAGCATCTTCCTTGACAGGTCTGCGAGCGCAACGGAGAGGGCCGCTGCCGTTCCTCCGGCCGCCCTTATAGGCCCTGCATAGAGGACTGCGATATAGTTTGTCCCATCCTGATTCTTATGGAGCTCCACCCCCTGCATCCCTTCCGTAGGCGCCACAAGCACGGCATCAGTAAGTATGGCAAGTCCCACCCTCACAGCAAGCGCTATCCTTTTCGACGTCTCCATCTCGAACCTCTGGTTTGTGCACACCTCTCTTGCCATCTCGAACGCAAGCTCCTGCCTCGACTTCGATTCCCCCTTACCCTTTATGATATCAGCGATTCCTTCAAGGCCGATCAGCCCTTCTACCCTGGAACCTAGGTCCGGCGCAGCCTTTATCTCCACAAACGTTTCGGGATCATAACCTTTCGCCCTTGCCGCAGTAGCTGCAGCGTTCGCTTCGTTGAATCTTTTCGTGAACATCTCAAAATATTCCTCTATCTCCATCATTGCCCACCAGCGAAGTTGACGGAAGTAAAGGTATGTCTCTTCATTTCATATATCGGCAGCAGGCACGGAGTTGGAATGTGCCCCTGCTTTATCTGGTAGTCTGTTCGTGACTGCCACGTGCCGCTGTTAACTATCTCCACACCGTGGTAATTTGATATCCCGTTCTTGTGCACATGACCCATATGGAATATGTCTGGAACTTTGTCTATCACCATGTTGTCCTCCTTGCTCGGCACGAATGAGGTGCTCACGTCATTGCCGTATATGGGAGCGATGTGCCTCCTCTTGAGCAGCTCTATCATCGCCTTCTCCGGCTGCGCGTAGCTCAGGCCGGGGATAGAAGCTATCATCGAGTCTAGCGACTTCCCATGGTAGACGAGGGTATCCATTCCGCTGAGCGTTACGACTGCGGGGTTGGAAAGGAAGTGCACGTTATCCTTCTTGAAATCCCCGAGGAGATCTTTCGTCAGCTGCGGCTGCGGCTCAGAAAGCTGGACCGCGTCGTGGTTGCCGGGCAGCACGAACACATGTATGTAGTCAGGGATTGCATCGATGTAGTTGAAGAGCTCCTGGTACTGCTCGTAGATGTCGAGTATCGCAAGGTCCCTGTCCTGCCCTGGGTAGATGCCTATGCCGTCGACTACGTCGCCAGCCATCACAATGTACTTTATCTTTCCAGCAAGCTCCTTGTACCTCGCCTCAGCATTCCCGTTTATCCAATGTACCATGTTCGAGAAGTTCTTCTCCATGAACTTCTTACTGCCTATGTGTATGTCTGACATGAACGCCACTGCGAAATCCTGCTCAACCTCCTTCTTCTGCCTTATCGGAACATCCGGCCACAGCATCTCGTTCGCGATGACGAAAGGGCCCGATATCTTTCCCTTTATCGCGAGGACCTCATCGTTTATTATGCTTGCCGCCTTCTCGAAGAGTTCCCGCGAGGCCTGCGACGTCCCGTTCATGAACATCACCTTGACCTCTGCAGTCTCGTCCTCCAGCACGACCATTACATTCCCCTTCTTTGTCGTTATCTTGTCCTTGACAAGGCCGACGATGACCACCTCCCTTCCCGCAGTGAAGCTCTTCAGCACTTCCAGGTTCGGGATAAGGCCGAAGGCGTCACGCCGCGTGTTCTCTATGAGGGATTTTATCCTCCTCAGTCTGCTCCTGAAATAGTTGACGAAGTCGGTTGCCGTGCCTTCCGTCCTCTCTATCGGCCTGTTCGACACCTTGTAATCTGCATCATATTCCGCGGCAATCGGCTTGAAGTCTGCAGGCCTAGATACCTCTATCGGAACGGGCACCTTCTCGACCTTCATCGCCTCTATAATCTTCCTTATCCGCTCCGCATCTACTATGATCAGTGCTGAGTCCGGAGTCTTTTCCCTCTCATCAAGAATCCTGGAGGCGAGGATGTCGAGGCTTACGCCATTCAACAGCTCAGGCTTGACATCTCCCGATATCACTACACGCGATTGCGAGAGTACCTTTACTAGCTCCCTTACAGAATCCTCATCTGCCATGGACACACTGCGCTTTTTGCTATCGCGCTCATCCCTTAAGCGCCTCAAGCTTACCCAATATGTTCCATATGACAGTGCGCGCCTGCGGAGGCAGATTTATGTCGTTGCTTACCTCGTCTATGTTGTATATAGCGCCTGATATCCGCACTGTGTATTCCCCCGGTGCGTTTAGCTTGGCCTTCGCCTCGCTCACCGCGCTCCTCACGTTCTTCGGAACACTTGTGTCAGCTATGAGCATGTCCATCATCTTGGTGATCTGCTCAATCTCTCCCACTAACTTGCCATCGTTGCCTTCCATCGCATCACCACTTACAAAAAGTTTTTATTTGTCTCCCAAATAGGTTTTGGGTCATTTTATGATGAATATAAGATGAAAGAAACTATATATAGCTTTCCCAGAACGAGAGCCCAGTTAGCGTAAATATCAGACAATTTCATACAAATCATGATTAGATGGCAGAGAGAGGGGTTAGGGAAAAGCGGGAACCGTGACAGCGCCTGCGCGTGTTGAAGAATTGGCAAGGAGGTCGGTCCTGACAACTTTGCAGGAACACAGCATAAACGGCAAGACGAGCAGTGCTGATTTTGAAAGGCTTGTAGCAGACGAACTCCGCAGGCCGAGGGGGAAGAGCGAACCTGCCCTAAATCTTATCCGTCTTGACTTGGAATGAGCGCACGCCGGTGATAAATGGGAGGTTCGACAAGAGAGCCAAGGCTCAGACCGGCACGGCTCCAATGAAGTAGCCTATCAGGTATCCGGCGACTCCTGCTGCCATGCCTATTATAAGCATCTCGAGTCCGCTCTTCCAGAGGGAGCCTATGGTTACCTTTGCCTCGTAGTAACCGATTACAAATAAGGTTATCGCGCTAAGCACTATCGATGCAACTATTCCGCCATGAACGCTTCCGGAGAAGAAGAATGGGAGTATTGGGATGATCGAGCCGAAGACTGTGGCCAGCAGGACTACGGAGAAGCTCCGCCTCGCCTCATTCTTCCCGACCGGAGACAGATTCAGCTCGTGCGCCATCATGAATTCGAGCCAGGCCTTCCTGTTCTTGCAGATCTTTCCAGTCATAAGCTCGAGTTCTTTGCCCTTGTAGCCCCACCTCTTGAATATGGTCCGCACCTCCTCCCGCTCGGCCTGAGGGATTTCCTCCACCTCGCGCTTCTCCCTCTCCATCTCCTTGAGATAATGCCTCCTTCTTGCAAGAGTGGAAGTGTAGGCAACCGCTCCCATAGATATGGACTCCGCTCCAAGTGCAGCGAGCGCAGCTACGAAGACGATCCTAAGTTCGCTGGTCGCTGCGCTGACTCCGAGGACTATTCCGAGAACGTTAACTAGCCCGTCCTGGCTGCCAAGGATGACGTTCGAGAGCAGCGTTGGCTCTGCATGCCTTTCACCATCTGTCCTGAACGGGTAGTCTGCCTTTTTCACACAAGAAGATGGTTCCCAATCTTTATAAAAGTGAGGGAAGGGAAGCCTCCGCGAATTCGGAAAAAAGAGGATTTAAATATTATCCAAATCACATGAGTTCTAGATAACATGGGAAGCATCAGGGTTGGAGACGCAGGCTCGCACAGGGATAGCGTAGCCGTCTACTCATCGTTGCTTGCAAAAGGGAATGTGGAATACATTGCGGAAAGGCTTGCATATGCCGGAAGCGGCGTTGCTGTGCTCAAGAACGCGAAAGCGGCTATAGAATCCCACATAAGGGGCCTCCCCATAACGGAGCAGCAGGAGACCATTGCAAAAATACTCAACGCGCTGATGGATCTTGAAAAGGATTATGGGGTAGTAGAAGAGCAGTACATCAGGGAGAGGATGGATCGCTTCAAGATCTATCTTTACGTAAGGCTCGGCAACATAATGCTTGACCATGTCAAGCTAATTCGGGGCAAAACAGGAGGCAACTGAGCTAATCATTCAGGCTCGACTATCACGCTGACAGCCCTATTGATCTTTAACAGGTCAGCTGCGGACTTCCTTACGCTGTCAAGATCCACCTTTGCGATGTTCTCGTTGTACGCCTCCCTGTAGCGGGGTATCCCGTTGACATAGAAAAGCCCGGTCTCTATCACTCTGTTGAAGGCGTCGTTGTTTCCCGAGTCTGATGCCTTCCAAAGCTTCTCCTTCTCCCTGTCTACCCTCTCATTTGTGACCTCGCCGCCAGCCAGCTTCTCGATCTCTTTTGTTGCGAGGTCGAGCACCTCGTTTGCGTTCTTCGGTGACGAGAGCGTCATCGCATACAGCAGGCCTGCGGTCTTGGAAGGCGACATCGTAGCACCAGCGCCATAAACGAGTCCTTTCTCAAGCCTGAGCTTGTCGAGCAGCATGCTGTTGAGTATATTCATCATGACTCCAGATGAAACGAGCGGAAATTCATCGCCCGTTCCCTTCAGTTGCGGAATCTTCATGCCAATTACGGTGGCTGTCTGGGAGATTCCCTTCTTCTTCATCCTCACTGTTTCTGGTTTCTGCGCTATCTGTGCGATGGGCAGCTGCACCCTCTCCCTCTTTCCGGAGAATCCGGAAAAGTTCTTTTCAGCGAGTTCGGCGGCGCGCCTTTCTTCCACAGTCCCCCAGAATATGAGAGCTGCGCCTTCCGGGACGAATTGCTCCCTGTTTACATCGAGCACGTTTTCCCTCATTATCCTATTGATGTCCGCCTCCGTGTGTATCCTCTCCCTCCCAAGCGGATGGTCTTTGAAAAGTTCCTGCACAAGCCTCATTGTGGCGACCATCCTTGGGTTGTCATTGTACATCGAATATTCTTCCCTGAACGGCGTGCGCTCCTTCTCAAGCTCAGCTTCGGGGAATATGGAGTTCCGCACCATATCAGAAACTAGGTTTGTCGCGCGTTCGATATCCTTCGGATGAAAACCCATGACGCACGCCATGCTCTCCTGCATGGTGAATGCATTATACATGAAGAACGAGCGCATCTCGTCCCATATCTGCTTCTTTGTCCTCGTCTTTGTGCCAGAGAAGAAGAGGTGCTCTATGAAATGCGCAACATCTACATCAAACTGCTTCAGCGCGTGCGCCGTCCCATAAGGAAGCACGACTCCAACGCCGACATAGTTCGGAAGTGGATACCTGCAGTTTATTACTGTTAGAGAATTATCCATCTTCTCCAGCGTTACAGATAATCCAGATTTCCAGGGTGCATCCATTGCATCACCTATAACAAGTTCATTTTCAAGCCTTAATACCTTTCCTACAAGCAAAACACACAAACCCTTTTTATTTTAACTACGGAATCATATGTGGTTGGATGATACTCTCGGATTTCGACCTTAGGAACTACATAGGCAGCCACAGGCTAGTGGTAAAGCCGTTCGAGGAGGAGCTGGTGAGGGAGAACGGTCTTGATCTGAGGCTGGGGAATGAGATAGGGATCCACAATCCCGAGCTGAAGGAGGATTTCGTGCTCGATCCGTCGAATGAGGAGCATCTGAAGCGGGAGTACATTGTAACAAAGGATAACGACAGGCTGGTGATACCGTCTAAGTCGCAGGTCCTCCTCACAACGCAGGAGTTCCTGGAGATGCCAGACAACCTCATGGGATTCGTCGAGCTGAGGAGCAGCTGGGCGAGGCACGGCCTTTCCATGCCTCCGACAATAATAGACGCCGGCTTCAAAGGAGACGTGACACTAGAGGTGATAAACCACTCGAACCACGCGATTGCGCTAAAACCAAGCGTAAGATTCGCACATATAATATTTGCGATAACGATGAACAGGGTCAGCAAACAGTACTCTGGCAGTTATCTGGGCCAGAGGGGAGTCAGGACTCCAAAGCCGCTCTAAAGCTTCTTCTGCGATTTCGGCTCCTCGAGCCTCCTTCTCATCGAATCGGTTATTGGTGTGAGTATGTAGCCCTCATCAAGATTCCCAAGTACCGCGCATCTGTTCGGATGCGCCCATGCATAGTACGCTATGTATGCGCAGAAAACAGCGTCCATCTCGTCCTCATAATCCTTCAGCTTCTGCGCCTTCAGATCACCAACCTTTACCTTTGTGATTGAGCCTGGCAGCTTCAACGGCGGGTCTGCGCCAGCGAGCGCCGACATATGCTTCTGGTATTCCCTGAACGCGGCATACCTCTCCGCATATTCCCTGTTTGGCTTTGCCTTGTAACGGATTATCCTGTTGAGTCCGAAGAGCACAACCATCGATGGGTGAGGGTACACCTCGAAGAACTTCCTCGTCTGCTCGTGCGCAGAGAGGTTTGGGCTGTGTGCGAATCCCTCCTTCTTCAGAAGCTCTGTCACTACCTCTCCTCTTATCTTTCCATAGAAGGAGGTCAGGTGGCTCCTGTTTGCGGGATGTGCTCCGGCGTCATACTGCCTGAAGAGGTCGCCAACTATCACCTCTGCTGTCCTCCTTCCCTTCTCGTTAGGGACAACCAGTGGCGCATCGATTGCGATGAGCGCATTCTCGGTACCTACTTTTTCCCTGAGGAAGGCCAGTATCTCTTCATCAGAGCGAATCAGCCCTGATGAAACCAGTTTCGCCTTCCTGCCGTCGCCCTCTATCACCGCTATCCCGCTTGCGTTTTTGGTAGACCAGGCAAGGTCGAGCCCCACAAATAACATAATCCTAGATGGAATCCAAGATATAAAGAGCTTTCAGCCGAGCAGCGTCTCGGCGTTCGATTCTGTGACAGCCGACATGGTCTCTGTGTCTATGAAGTCGGATGAATCGTACAGGAACTTAAGAAGCTTCGCCTCTGAAGGCGCATCGAAGACAAGCACCGCGTCGTACTTGCCAAGGGTCCAGAATGCAGCCACCATCCTTATGTTGTTCTTCTTCAGGACCGGATCCACCCTCTTGTGCCAGCTGTTTGTAACCTCAAGCGTAGGCTTCGTCTTGAACTTCGTAAGGGATATGAAGAGCATTTTTTCACCTGATAAAGCTGCCACGACTAAGAATTAAAAGGTTTCTCATTTGCGGAAGTTTCTGCCATAATTTCCGCCTTGAAACCGATTCTCCAGGGAATGCTGTTGCAATCCCAGAAACTGGCACGAAAGCAATGGATGGAACCTGATATTTAACTTTTTCCAGATAATACCAACCATTGATTGCTTGATTGCCGCAATATACGAACTGCTCCTTCTGCTGACTGGTTCGGTAGCCGGAGTGGTCGGTGCACTGAGTGGCCTCGGCGGCGGTGTCGTGCTAGTGCCAATCCTCACGCTGCTCTTCGGAGTGCCGATAGAGTATGCAGCAGGGACAAGCCTTCTCGCGACCATTGCAACGTCAAGCAGTGCGGGGAGCGCATTCATCAAGGAAAAGCTGACGAACATAAGGATAGGGATGTCACTGGAGATAGCAACGACCATAGGCGCTATAGCTGGCGCTCTTGTTGCCGCCATGATCTATGCGCACAATCTTCCGAACCTGATATTCATAGCGTTTGGCGCAGTGCTCTTCCTTTCTGTCATACCATCCGCAGAAAGGCTTTTCAGAGGCAGATTCAGGCGCAGCAAGCCTGATAGGACCACAAAACTGTTCCAGCTCCACGGCAGATACTATGATATGGCATCGAAGAGGACTATAGTCTACAACGGAGTGAGGTGGTACCTTGGCGAGGCAGTCATGTTTTTCGCCGGGATAGTGTCTGGGCTGCTCGGGATAGGCTCCGGTGCGTTGAAGGTCATCGGCATGGATTGGGGGATGAGGCTCCCCATCAAGGTAAGCACAGCCACAAGCGACTTCATGATAGGCGTCACGGCTGCAGCGAGCACAGCCATCTACCTTGCGCTTGGATTCATCCAGCCAGTGAGCGCCGCCCCTGTGGTGATAGGAGTACTGGTCGGTGCATTTGCCGGCGCTAAAATAATGGAGATAACGACGAGCAACAGGATAAGGCTGTTTTTCATCATCGTACTCGGCCTTGTTGCCCTTGAGATGGTGTTAAGGGGGATTGGTGTAATATGATGGACATAGAGAATATCATTGCATTTACGCTCCGGGCAGGCGTTCTCGCCAGCACCGCCTTCCTGGCAGCCGGGCTTGTTTTCATCGGCTTACCGGGATGGCAGGCGGCCGCATCCGGGATGATAAGCGCCGGCGTGATTTTTCTCCTCGCCACACCGGTGCTTAGGGTACTGCTCTCAATTCTCATGTTCGCCATGGAAAAGAACAGGCTCTATGTGGCAATCACACTCGTAGTCTTCATGAACCTTCTCATAGCCTTATTTGTGCTTCCAGCATTCCTGCACTGAAACCGAAGGAAAGGGCGGATGGAATTAATAAATCCACAGCTTAATCCTCAATATGGCAGGAACGCAGCCATTCACTTTCTGCAATCAGGTATATGCGACTGTAAATAACTACCGCTGCACGTGCCCTGACCGGGGATGCTTGCGTAATGTCATCGGCTGTAATCTATAATGGGCCGCATTCCAGTAACTCAGTCCTCTTCGAGCCTCCTCTTTATCGATCCTATTATCTCCTCTATCGCTTCGTCGCTCAGCCGCGCGTTCATCGGAGTTTCAGCTGGGTCGTTTGCTATAAGCCCCTCCTCTCCGATGAACCTCCTCCCTCCTCCGACAGCTACCATCTGCTCAAGTTTCGGTGAAGATATCCTTATCCTGCTTCCCTCTGCCATGGCATAGAAGTCCTCATCCGTGTCAACGCCGTAAAGCCTTATTATCGATTCTGAATCTGATTTAACGAGATATCCCAATGGCCCATACTCCACGTGAATCAGCTTCTGGAAGCAGCCGAGAAGAGCGCTTAACATCTGCCTGCCAGCGTCGGTATAATCGAGATCGTTTGAGTCAGGATGAGCAGCAAGCAGTTTGCTTTCGAGCACCTTTATCTTATTTATCAGCGGCTCGTCCTCTATGTTCCTGTAGATCTTCTCTATCTTCTTGGAAGAGGGGTTGACCGCCTCCTTCACAGGCTTGACACCTTCAGGAGTTTTTGCAGGCGGTTCGCTTGGATAAACCATCGAATCAACTGTTAGAGATTCACCGGCGCTGGATTTATCCCTTTAGGTTGAAATCAGTGGATTGAAATTCAAATCATATACCTTGTTTTATACTATTTAAACCTTTATTACAATCTAAACATATGATAAAATACGTGCTGGCAAGAAATGCAGAGATATTGTTTGTCGGCATCAACCCCCATTACGGTTCGTACAGGCGTGGTGTTCCTTTCTCTAATAACAAAACATTCTGGTATCTGTTGAACCGTGCAGGCATAATCGACGAGGAAATGGACAGCCTTAGAGCTGATGAAAGCCTGAAGCGTATATACCAGAATAAATTCAGGCAGATTTACAAACTGAGCTTTACAAACATTATAACTAGACCGTCACGCGATGTGTCTCAGCTGAAACGTGGCGAAGAGAAAAGTGGAAATAAAAGGGTATTGAAGCTGGTGTTGAAGCTCAAGCCAAAGGTCGTATGCTTTATCGGGAAGATCACGTATTCAAAGTTCGTCGGGAATAACGACTTTGATTTTGGTTGGCAGAGAAACATAAATGGATCAAAGGTGTATGTGATACACTTTCCAATAAGAGGCTTGGCGCAGGTTAGAATCAAAGAACTAAAGAAGGTGAAGAGGGTGGCGATTGATGCCTAAAGATAAACCACCAGTTTTCACGCTGGGCCACTCAACACGAAAGCTGAGTGAGTTTATCAGCATTATCAAAAAATACAAAATAGAAGAGATAGCGGACGTTCGGACAATTCCAAGATCCAGGAAAAATCCTCAGTTCAATGAAATGCATCTCTTCAAGTTTCTCAAAAAACATGGCATAAAGTACGAGCACATGAAAGGGCTGGGAGGGTTAAGGCGTCCAAATAAGGATTCGCCAAATCTGTACTGGCGAAATGCATCGTTTCGCGGTTTTGCAGATTACATGCAGGCAAAAGCGTTTAGTGATAGTCTTTCGGCACTAATCAAAGCAGCCAAAAAAAGAAATGTAGCTATCATGTGTGCAGAGGCGGTGCCATGGCGATGCCATCGATCATTGATTGCAGATGCACTTCTGGTGAAGGGCATAAAAGTAATGCACATTTTCAGCACTACGAACATAAGAGAGCACACAATGACAAAGAGTGCGAAAGTGAGCAAGGGAAAAGTCACTTATCCTTAGCAGAAGATGCCTTGGCCGGGATTCGAACCCGGGTCGCAACCATCTTAGCACTCGTAAATTTTGACATAAATTTACCAACTCTCAAGCCTTATCGAACCCACTTGATACAAGCCTTATGAAACTTGAAATCTAAATAGGAATCGGGTGCGATTTTGTATGAAATCGAACCGAGTTGAAAGGCCAATAACCGTGTAAGCGGAACGGTCTTTCAACTTATCTCATCTGTTTTTCCAATCGGGTATAATACTTATACCTTACTCCATCGATTCCCGCAGAAATAGTGCTTAAATATTTCCTACGACGTAATATCATATGGGTGGGGTGAATGCCGAAGGCGACGATACATTTGGATAACAATTATAGGATAGCGACTCAGAAAGAGAGAGCTGCGGCTACGCAATTGCTTAGAAATAACGAGCCTTCGACTAAACAACTCAGAACAAACAAGTTTTCTTCTTTGATTTCAGATGTCCTAGAAGGTGAGCTAATGAAATTGGACGATAATACTCTAGAGAAGGTTGTCAAAAAGATGAAACAGATTGAAGAGAGACCTTTTGAAATAGGCGAACCCAAATCAGGAAGATTTGCAGGTTTTATGACTGTAAAATTTGATGATCAAAGTTACGTTCTGCTTTATAAAGTTAATGAAAAAGAGAGTACCGTTGAGTTTTACCGATACGAACATCATAAGTATATCTATCGGAGCGTACCAGACAAGAGCCAGCTCTCCTTCAGATCAATAGAGGAAGTTTTAGCTGGATGATGTGCGATCCTCATATTCCAATCTTTCATGCAGAGCCCGGCGTTTCTTGATGTCATCTACTAGGGTATCGAGATTGATTTTTCTAAACCCGCTCTCCTCCGCTTCTCGTATGGCGTCAGGATTCAGTTCTTCGCAAACTTCTTCAGGCACACCATCCGATCCGATGTTTACTCCTTCATCTTTGCTAGTTTCAACCGCGACTTTATCTTCATCGTCTTCCACTGAAGCAAGGTATGCTTCAGTCGATTCAACAATCTTCAAGTCGTCCATTATGTATGGCGTATTTCCCTCAAGTCTTATAGTAAGCAGCGCATCTACGATAGCTATTGCGTCTTCATCGGTAGGCCGTGTGTCTGCCTTTGTGCGACCTGAGACCTCAGAATTCAGAGTATTCGATATCTGCGTTTCTGAAGGTAGGTTCCTGCGCTCCAGTTCCTTTATCGCGCGTGCGCATAATTCTACACTATTAGCTATCCTCTCTGCAGCAGGATTATTTGTTTTGCGTGCAAATGAGCGAAGCTCTTCTTTACCGCCAAATAAACCCTCACCTAAACCCATCGCCGTCTTCTGTTCCCTTAGGAACTCTCCGACTGTCGTTACGCGTTTACTAGCCTGCTTTTCTGCCATATTTTAGGCTTTGTTTTTCAAATATATAAAGCACGCTGAAAGCCCATACCTGTGGAACGATAAAGCTAGGCGTGGCTATGAGATACAGACAACAGCCACTAAAGTCAAGATTCAAGACCATGGAGATAGAGCAGATAAGTATGGATTACCGTTAACATGGGTTTCTTGGAATCAAGAAGTGCTGGATGCTATAAAGAACTATAGGAAAGGGAAGACAGATGAGTATATGCTGGTGCACATATGACCGAAACATACGACATGAAGCCTATACTTTACAAACTCATCAAAGTCAGTCCATATCAAGAGCACAATGACACTGTAAGCGATATAGAGCGGATATTCAGAGAAGCGGGCTTCTATACCACGAAGGAATATCCGATATATGCTATGAAGGATAAGAGCGGTAGGTCTGGAAGGATAGACCTAGTAGCTAGGAAAGGTAAGTTCAAGGTTGCTATTGAATACGACCACAAGTATAACGTGAAATACAAGAGTTTTCAGAAGATAGTGCAGATAAAACCTGATATTGCTATTGGAATCAGTGGGCTAGGTTATTTGAATGGCAGTATTTTAAGAGCGAAAGATTATGTTGGAAATATACCTTTGTATGTGATTTCTCTGAAAGAGAACCGATACAAATATCTTGGGAGTTCAAAAGATTCAGTAGATTAAGATTTTGCTATCTTTTTGAGCACTGCAACAAAAGAAGATAGCTCTGCATTATTTGTTACATCTACTACCTTATCAATAATATCGCCTTCTGCTAAATCAAGCATACATTTTGCATTTCCAGAAGTTGGGCGAACATTAGTTACTACGTAAAAAGGAACGTTAGGATATATTTTCTTAAACTGATAAGCCTGAGCGATCGCCTTCTTGGCCGTATCAGTTCGCTTTAAAGCCGGACGTTCGCTGACGGCTTCTGAAGAACCTTTTGCTTCAATACCACATAACGGAAACTTCTCGTTCATTATTCCAAAATCCAATTTGCCTGCACCAGCCATACATGCCTTCTTCAGTTCTACATTTGTATCTAGCTCTATGCCATTCTGCTTTATCAAATACCAAAAAGCATATTCGAACATTTCACCAGTTTTTGCTGCACGGGCCTGGTAATTAGTTATGTTCAGCTTTTTTATTATCTCTTCAAAACAATCATCAAAGAACTTTTTGATGTTTTTATTGTTTTGAGCGTAGCTGCTCTTGATTATATTATCGAATGGCTCTGGAATATCCATAAGAGGATTCGCGGAGCGAACATATAATAAGTTGTCGACGCGCGGCAAAGTAATAGCATAGTAAATTGAGGTAGGCTGTTGAATTCTTAAATACTCCTACTTCTTATAGAGCCTGGAACGCAGGTTCTCTTTTCTCTTCGACGTAAATCCCCTGCGTCCAGGAGATCAGTATGAATATAA
>JAJYDY010000040.1 GCA_021790455.1 Microcaldota archaeon
CTAACGGTCGCATTGACAAAATCTTCGATATAAAAAGAGATAGTTCTTGGGTTTCAACCCCCGACGAGGTCGGGGGAATTCTCTAGGATATTGATTTTGCCCTCCTTGATTCCTGTTTTAAATCTCCTTTAGATGAACCGTTTCCAAGCCTACTTAAGTTAACTGACAGATCTGCATCCCCTGAATAATGAGACTACTTTAACCCATCCCAATGGTTATTAGCTACCTGATGGGCTTCTCCAAAAGTATCTCATCCTGCTTGAAAGCATGCCTTTTCAGGATACCGACCCTTCTGAAGCCCATTTTTCTGAAGAACTTAATTGCCAACTTGTTCTTTGGATTTGTATTAGTCCATATCTTGTGGCGGCCGTGCCTCTTGGCGTATTGCATCGCGTAGTTTAACATCGCCCTGCCTACGCCTTTCTTCCTGAAGGCTGGAGCTACTAGAATCCAGTCCAACCAATCGACATATCCGTGGTCTTCGTTGTGCCAGACCAGCCAAACAACGCTGCCATCTTTCGCTACGGCTATAATTAGGCTGTCCTTGTAATGTTTGAGGCCGTCTTTCAAGTCCTTGGTGCTCATCTCATAAACGTTTCTAGCCATGTGCTCCTTGTTGTAGAACTTCATCGATTTTACTATAGGCGTGGCAAATTTGCTGGCGCTAGGCAGATCCTTTTTTGTTGCAATCCTTATTGTAAAGTCGTGTATTTTATCACTGTGAAATTAGGAGTGGACTCTGCGGGAATCGAACCCGCAACCTCCCGCTGTTTTGATGAAACTTTTTTCAAAAGTTTCCTTGCAAAGCGGGCGCTCTACCATTGAGCCAAGAGCCCATGCATTATTGATAAAAGGAATAGGTTATTTATCTCTTTCTTTTTGGGGAAGCCTTCTTTACGAGGTGGATTTTCCTTCGGACCCTGAGCTTGCCCTTCTCCCTGCTGATCTTCACGTTCTTCTGCTTGACAATCCTCCCCGTTCCGCTCGCCATGGTCAGCCTCTCTATAACTTCAAGGCCATGAGCACCCCTGTCTTCTGCATCTGCTTGGTCAAGTAGCGCGCCGTATACGTTGTCGTTGAGCGTCTCCGAATCCTTCGCTGAGTTTGAAAGAAGTGCGTTCTCGAAATCTCCGGCCTTCAGCAGTTTGTTGAGGTCCCTGAGACGCCTAATTTCCTCTACCTCTTTCGAAAGTCTTGCCCTTTTTGAAGAATCCTTCGGCATTTTATTAACCCTACCCACATCTCAGAGTTCTATTTTAATGCGAAGGTTATTTAAACTTTCCTCCGTCGCCGTGCATTCTTCGTCCATTGCAGAAGTGTCACGCACTCTTTTTGCACATGAATGTGGGGCTTGCTGTTCCTGAATGGGGCGCTTCACTCAGGAAGCTCCTTGTATCTGTAGCCCCTTGTCCCGTGGTGCGGCTGCTGCTGCGGCCTCTGGACCGATCTTCGCGGCTTCTGCCCCTGCGGCCTTTGGCGCTGCTGCTTTTGTTGATGAGTGTGCTGATGCTGTTGCTGCTTTTGCACCTGCTGCTGCGGCTTCGGCGCTTCCGCCTCTGGCTTTGCCGGCTGCCTGTGCGGCTCTCCTCCCACGATATGGTGCTCCCCTATCTTCGGCAGCACTACATGGTAGCCGTGGCTTAGCGCTTCCGCCAGCTGCTTCGACTTCGACGGCTCCCCATGAACTATGAAAATTGTCTTGAGTCCATGTATCTTCTTGGGCAGCAGCTCCAGCTGCTTCCTGTCAGCATGACCGGACATTTTGTGCATCTCCACGGTCATGTTGACCTTCAGCTTCGCCCCATGGAAGTCTATCTCCTTATGGCCGTCGAGCAGCGCTCTCCCTGACGTTCCCTCCGGCTGGAATCCGACAAGTATGAGCTTGTTCGCTGAGTTGCCAGCCAGCGCCTTCATGTACCCAACAACGGGTCCTCCTGTCAGCATTCCTGCCGTGGTGACAATGATGCAGCTCTCGTTGGCGTCTATTATCTTCTTGCGCTGCTGCTTGCTCTCCACGAAGTTGAAGTTGTCGCTCTTGAACGGGTCGTAGTCGCTCATGAGTATCTTGCTCTGAATCTCCTTCCTGCAGTAGATGACGTTGTGCCTGAATATCCTCATGACCTTGCCTATGACACCATCGACGTAAATCGGGACCTTTGGCAGCACCCCGGAATTCATGAAGTCGTCAAGGTACAGGAGGACTTCCTGGCCTCTCTCCACGCCGAAGCTCGGGATGACCACCTTTCCTCCCTGCAGGATTGTCTCCTTTATGCTCTTCACCATTCCCTTTGCCATCTCCTTTTCCTCCAGATGCATGTCCTCCTTCCCGCCATACGTGCTCTCCGTTATCAGAGCGTCTGCATGCAGGTTATTGAGGTCTGCCCCGCTGAGGAGCTTTGATTTTGCCAGGTTTATGTCCCCTGTATAAAGAAGCGACTTATCGCCACTGCTCAGAGTTATAAGGGCACTGCCAACTATATGGCCAGCGTCGACGAATTCGATGGTCGTGTCCTTTATGTGGACCGGATCCCTGAACTCCACTATCTTGTAGTTCTTCTGCATTATGGCAAGCACGTCCTTCGTCACCTCCTTCGGCTCCGAAAGCCGCACATAGTCCGCAATCTGCACAGCGAGCAGCTCCATTGTCGGCTTGGTCACGTAGACCTTGCCCCTGTAGCCCCTTGCAAACAGATGCGGTATGAAACCAGAGTGGTCCAGATGGGCATGCGTTATGAAAACGCCGTCCAGCTCCTTTATCTCATTGCTTGGTATTGTCGGGAACTGGTTCTCGCCAGACTCGACCTTTATTCCTGCATCGAGCAGGATCTTTGCCTTGTCGGTTGTAATCAAAATGCAGCTTCTTCCGACTTCCTCTGCTGCACCGTAGAATGTTATTCTCATTTATTTCATCTTTTTCTTCTTTTATTTTTCTTTTTGTTTCTCGTTTTTTGTTCGTTCTGTTTTTTCTTTGTTTTTACTTTTGTTTTGTTGTTTTGTCTTTCATCTTACTTTCGTCTGTCTGCACTCTTGTTGAAACTCCTTCCAAAGAAGTCTCTTGTACTGTCTGCTTTGGAACCGCTAGGCACTTTCGTCCTCTTCTACAGCCTTCTTCTCCTTCTTCTTTATGACGACGATGTCCTCCAGGTTTATCTCCTGCATCTGGGCCTGTTGTGGCTTCCTCTTCGGCCTTTGCTGTTTCTCGAACTTGGCCCTTTCGATGCCTAGCAGTTTCCTTATTTTATCGTAAAGTTCGTCAAGCTGTTTGTCGTTCTCAGTTATCTTAGCCTCTAGCTCGGTTATCGACTTCTTGTAGTCCTCTATGTCCTTCTTTATGAAGTCGCCCTTTCTCTCAAGCCTTATCGACTTGTATGCCTCGTTGAGCTCCTTGTTTATCTCCTCTATCTTCCTAACAAGCTCCTTCTCCTCAGCGAGGGACTTTGCCTCCGTTGATATCCTGAACTCGAGCTTGTTCTTGAGCCTCTTGAGATACCCTATCTTCCTCCTCTTCTCGTTGTTCTGGTCCTTGCCCTTCTCTATCTCGAGGAGCTTCGCGATTGCAATGCTCTCAGCCTCTTTGTAGCCGAGCTTCCTCCTGTGCTCCTTTATCCTGCCTATTATCTCGCTCCTGGCCTTCTTCGCGGCATCGATCGCCTCCTTGAGCTTTGTCACTTCCGGGTTCTTGCTCTCCTTTATCGCGTTTGCTAGTGGGCTTATCATCTGTTCCCTCTGCACGGCACCCGTAGGAGAAGCAGTCTTCTTCGATGCCGCCTGCGCACTTTGTACGCTTTTGGCACCCGATGCATTATCTGCTGCCGGCACTTTTGTGCCGCTATCGCTGTTCAGTTAACCACTTGTTATTATGAAAAGTAAAATAGATGCTGTACTTCTAGTCAGACAGTAGCCTCATTTATTACTTTCCTGTATATATTTAAAAGCTCGCCAGTAGCCCTTTCCAGGGAGTACTGTTCTGCTGTTTTCCTTGTTTCTTTATACAACGATACATTATTTAAGGCTTTTTTTATTTTCCTTGCACACTCCTTACTGTCAGTAGCCCTGAACTTTTCCCCGTTTTTGCCGTTTCTGACTATTTCGGAGAGGGCGAGCCAGTCGGCAGCCACAACAGGCTTCCCGCATGCCATAGCTTCGAGGGTGACGACTCCCATTGTCTCGAACGTCGAAGGAATGCAGAAGATGTCGCTCGCCGCATAATACTTCGGAAGCATGCTGTCATTGACGAAGCCGACGAACTCGACGTTATCCAATCTCATAGATTTCGCCATCGCCTTATATTTCTCAAGAGAGGGGCCGGTTCCGGCGAGCACGAACCTTATCTTCTCGTCCTTGAGTAGCTTCGCCGCCTTGAGCATTGTTTCTATCCTCTTCTCCCTGCTAATCCTTCCCAGATAGAGGACTATCTTATCCCCATTCTCCCGCTTCAGGCGCCTCCTAAGGCTCCCCGCCTTTATGTGTGTATTGAACCTGTTTGTGTCTATCCCGTTCGGCACGGTGTAGACGTTCCTTATGCCGTGCTTCTCCAGGACGCCTTTCAGGTAATCCGACGGCGCCATCACGGCATTGTTCCTGTTGTAGAACAGCCTTGCATATTTCCATGAATATCTCTGTATGTAGGAGGAAGCCATCTTCGAGAAATACTCCTCTATCGCATGCTTGTCCGTGAAAAGGGTGTGGAACGTGCTCACAACAGGGATCTTGTTGTACTTCCCAAGGGCAAGCCCCCACGCCCCCATGAAGAACGGGGTATGGCAGTGTATTATGTCGGGATTTATCTGGTTGAGCTTGAACTGCGTCGCAAACGGGGCGAGCGCAACGTTGTACTGCTTGTACTTCGGGAACTTTATCCCCCTTATCACATGGATGTTCTCCATCCCAGCCACGGCTTCCTTCGTCTTCCCGTTTCCGCTGGCGAAGATGTGCACCTCGTGCCCCTCTTTCATTAGCTCCTTCCTGAAGTTGAGAACCGAGGAGACCACGCCATCGTGCGCAGGCAGGAACGAGTCCGTGTAAAAAGCTATCCTTAATGATTCCATAGTCTATCGACTGTTTTCTAAATGATGATTCTACTATAAACTGGCTAGCTTTAATAATTAGCTTTAGACCTTTTATTGCTCCCTCAGGTTCATGAATGGAGTGATGTGCCTTTCATTACCATTCGGTGACGTGGCCGTAACATCTATAATCCTATGGCTTGCATTATTCGTCCTGATTTCTAGGTGAGTGCCATTTGGTGATACAATAGAACCAACCTGCCCTGTTATTATTCTAGGTGTATTGCCTCCTTCGCCTCCCTTTTCTGCCGTTTCCGTCATCGCTCCCATTGGGTTCACTAATATAGTTAGCGTCGCCTGGAATATTTAAATGTCTCGAAAACCGACGGTTTTTGCATTGAATCCTATGGTTTTGCCCTTTAAAAGGAGCGCATTTATTGAAGATTAATCTGCTTTCCTTTCTTGGTTTCCTGCATCCGTTTCTCTCAGCCTTTTAGTGATGACATCTGCAACTAGTCTCCTTGCTTCTATCGGTGACAGTTCCCCTATCATTGCTGAGGGAACGTCATGGAGCCTCGCCAATTCTGGCACGCGGAGGAGTTCCAGCCTAGCTGTATGTATTTCTAATTCCTGTATTACTGATTCTTTGCTTCCTTTCATCATTTAGATCGCCTTTTTAATAGATAGCTCTGATTGTAAAGATATTGAATCGCAGATAAGCAGATAAAATCTAAAAACTTTCGTGATGTTTCCCATTTCATTACGCCAGCTGTGCTATATCATGCCTCCTATTTATATCTGCAAGTTCTGCATAATATCTTGAGAGCATGCCATCGATCGGATTGAAGTAGTCGATGCATTCCCTCTTGTATATGGCGAACATCCCATCCTGTTTGGAAGGGTCTACGCCCTTCCCTATCACGGCCTTCACTTTCTCTGCATGGGCATTGGAAGCTCCGCCTATCTTGTCTTCGAATCCCTTTATCACTTCCATAGGGTTTATCCTTAGATCTGCGACTCCGAGCGCGAACTTCTGCGCCTCATCGAGCGTTGCCAATTCTTCAGCATATTCCTTGTCGAGTTTCTGGATCTCTGTCCTTGCCTCTTGGCTAAGGTTGTGTCCGTGCTCCTTTAGGAAACCCTCGTAGACCGCTGCTTCTAGGTCCTCATAACACTCGTTCAGTCCAGCGACCTCCTCATTGTAGGTCATCTGCCCGCTTTCTATGAGCAGGACTATCGGTCTGCCAGAGGCGTTTACGTTCTCGTGCCAGTAGCCAGTCATCCCCCTGTCCATCTGGACAGAATAGAAGGTTGAGCCCTTCCTGAAATAGAGGTCGTTTATTGACTCTGAATAGCGCTGCCTGTACCTGTAGTGCAATGAAGGTCTGGTTTCCTGCCCGCCAGACGCAGAGCCAAGCACGGTTATGCGTTCGAATTTTACGCCAGGATGTGCGCGGAGGCCGTGTATGTCCAGGTCGCTCGGCTTTGCAGCAAGTGAGGTGCTTTTTCCTGGGTCTATCTGTATCATAAGCAATCCTTCGCCAAGCGACATCTTCCTACCGTATGGCTTTTCCTCCCACGTTGAGTTTGCGAACAACCTAAGATAATATTCGATGTTCTTGCTAGAAGCGCTGAGGGTGTCCCGTAGGGTAGATAGATATGGTGTATCTGCCCATACTTTATATGTTTCCTGAAGCGATTTCGGCGGTTGCGTCATCTTATCAGCAGTAATTGGGTGTTTTATCAGATATTTAAATGAAGCGAAAATGAGAAGTCTGTGTATTATCCCGAAATAAGGTTCTCTCGATAAAGCAGTTAGGCGCTCTCAGAGACAAACAAATCATGAGAACGTTGAATCTGAGGAAGATCAGATGGAT
>JAJYDY010000008.1 GCA_021790455.1 Microcaldota archaeon
ACAGCGGCACGGTAATGGGAAAGGCGTACTGCAAGGAAAGGGAGGTAGGAGACTACATCTCCGAGATGATGCGCCTCTCCAAAGGGAATATAAGAGTCTCTATAGAGCGTTGTTAAGGAATTTACATGAGATGCCCGGAATGCGGAAGACTTCTGCGCAGGCGCATGAAGAACGACAGGGTAATGTTCGCGTGTATGAGATGCAACTACGAGGTTGCGCCTCTCATAAAAAGATAATGATAAAAGATGATAAGATGTCAGAAACGAAAACAAAAGGACCAGAGACTGTCGGATGCGAAGGGAAGGCATCGAGAGAGGAGGAGCCTGCCATTATGACAGACATTCGTGGAGGAGAGCCTGTCCAAATCAGGACAGATGTGGAATGCAGTATGATAGAGAGGGAGCAGGAGTGCAGCGAAGAATCGGCAGAGTGCTGAATTGAACAGCACATTCAAGGAATAAGAAACAGAAAAGATTGGGTGAGAAGGATGAGAAGAAAACAAACAAAGGGTAGCGGGAGCAGGGTCAGGCACAGGTTCCACTTCAGGAACCCGAGGAACCTGGACATAGACAAGCTGGCGCAGCGCATCGTAGAGCTGAGATTGGTCCAGGATGTAATCCTCAGAGACCACGAGGAGGGTTTCCATGCGTCCGTAAGATTCTTCGGGAAACTGGATCCGATACGCGCACGCGCCTACATCGCATCAAACATCAGCAAAGATTATGGAGAGGTAACGCTGCCGGGTGCAAGGAAATGAACGCATCACAGACAGAATCGCGCTCGATATCGGGTCTTCTGCGCGCAGCCGCAGAGCTGGCATTGCCGGCCTGTAATTCACAGACGGAACCCACCCCGCCTGCGGCGCCGCAGAGATGTGTCAGTGCAGAAGACCTTCTGATATTCAGGACAAGGGAAGTGCGCAAGAGGATGAGATAGGCTTACTTTCTCACGTTCTTCTTAGTAGCGTGCCTTATCCTTGGCCTATTCCAGTAAGGAGATCTGCATTTGGGGCATGTTAACGGGAACTTCTTTGGGTTCCTGGAAATCCATTCGTGGCCGCATCGCGAACAGATGAAGAACAGTGTTGTTATTTTCTTGAAGGGCACCGGATTCACTTACAATATTTATGATATCGAAAGGTTTAAAAGCCTTAATGTTCATATATTATATACATATAACAATATCTTATATGTAAATAGGTGAAAAAATGAGGGAAACAACAAAAACAAATGAGGGAAACAGAACGAGCAACGTAGCAGCGGACGAGAGAGGCAAAGTATCAATAGCAGAAATGAAAAATGTGCCTCTAACTGCGCTATTGAGGGCGGACGAGCACAACTTCGGCTGCGGTGCAGGATGCTGATGATGAGAACAGCAGCACAAACAACAAGGAACGCAACCATACGGGTTGATGAAACGGGGAAAGTATCTGCGGAAAGATTTTCAGATATTTCCCTAAGCGCACTCTTAAGAGCAGACGAACATAACGTGGGCTGCGGAGCGGGCTGTGGAGGAGGAAACACCGTCTGCACATAAAATGGTCGATAAATGGAAAACAATGACACAAGAATAGTCGAGACGCTGAATAGGCGTCTCGAACTTATAATATTGCCAACTGAAGGTTGCGACTTCAGGTGCCTATATTGTTATGAAGAGCACGCAAAAAACGGCGGCATGAAACCCGAGGTTGTAGAGTCTATAAGAAGGCTTATGACATTAAGGGCCCCCGAACTCGAAAAACTAACAATACAATGGTTCGGAGGGGAGCCTACTCTTAGATACGATATAATGGTTGACATAATGGAGCATGCGCAGGCGCTGAGAGCGAATTCCAGTGGCAGAATATCCATAAGCAGCATAGCTACAACAAATGGCTATCGGTTAACATCAGAAAAATTTGACAAGCTAGTTTCTCTTGGCGTAACTAATTACCAGATAACACTAGATGGAGACAAAGAGGAGCACGACAAGCTCAGAATAAGGGCTGATGGCAAAGGGACTTTTGATGTCATATGGAATAACTTGGAAGCCATGCGCAAGTCTGACTTAAACTTCACGATAATGATAAGACTCCACGTTAATAAGAATAATGAAGAGAACATGAGATCGTTGCTTAAGAAGATTGCAGGCGAATTTGGCGATGACAAAAGATTTATTGTTTATGTGAGGGGTCTATCGCGGCTTGGTGGACAAAATGACGGCTTGTTGCCGGTATTAGATGATATGAAAGTAGTTGATGAGCTAAAGAAGTATGCCACATCACTGGATCTAAGATTGCCGGAGATAGATATATACAGAGAAAATCCCGACTATATCTGCTATGCCGCAAAGCCATTCGCTTACATGATAAGGGCAGACGGCAGCATAGGTAAGTGCACAGTTGCATTAATGAGTTCAAAGAATGTGATAGGCAGGTTGAACCCAGATGGAACTATGCAGCTTGATAGTGAAAAGATTTCGGAGTGGAGTCGGGGGCTATTTAGCGGAAAGAAACCAGAGCTTGCATGCCCTATGAGAGGACTAGCCTTAAAAAACGATATTGCACCAAAACTGTTGAGAATAGAAAGCCAAAATAAGGACGCGACACGCCAGCAATTGTCAAGGGATTTGGCATGACAACAGCATTTAAAACACAAATGACCAAACAGATTAATGCAGGTAATGGAATGCCCGGGCATCAGGAAATTGTAGCTGTATTGGGAGGCAAAGGCGCAGGTCTTGTTAGACTAAGGGAGGCAGGATTCAATGTTCCTGATTTCTTTGTACTGCCTACCAACATTTTCGAGCGTTTTCTTTCCGATAACGGACAGACTGTTTCCCAGCTTGCGTCTAATGGCAATGCGAAGGAAAGCGTAATGCAAATGCGCTTCAGCGAGCAGCTTGGCAAAAGCATAGTTGCCGAATACGAAAGCAGATTTGGAGACCAAAAAGTTGCAGTGCGCAGCTCGGCCACGATAGAGGATGCCGAGAAAGATAGCAAAGCAGGAAAATTTGAAACCGTACTGTCCGTGGACAAAAATGGACTTCTAGATGCAGTAAAAAAGGTCTATGCCTCGCTGTTTTCAGATACAATTTTAGGCAGCGAAAGACCGCTTATGGCAGCGGTCGTGCAGAAACAGCTATCGCCACAGAAGGCAGGGGTTGTGTTTGTAGATGACAATATCGTGCTAATAGATGCGATCCTTGGACAAGGCAGCATGCTAGTTTCTGGAAGAGAAAGCGGAGACATCTATGTTGTTGACAAAGAGGGGACGCGCGGACAGATAAAATTACAGGAAAAAGCAAGCGGTAACGGGGTTGATACAGCGGACGTGCCTCTAGCCGTTAAGACAAAACAAAAACTCCTGGTGTATGAGATAGATGAGATAGCTGATATGTCGAGAAAAATCATGATCGCATTCAAAAGCCCGCAGGACATAGAATGGTGCATAGATTCAGGGAAATTGTTTGCATTGCAATCGCGCCCTGTAACAAGGGCTATAGAAGCACCGGCCCTGGAGAACATAGGCGGACTAATTCCTGTAAGCATAGGTAGAGCCGAAGGAATTCCATGGTTTTCGCTCAAAAAAATCCCCGATAGGGATGTTGTGCTTATAGCCGCGTTTACAGAACAGCGAGACATAGAGAAATTGGTCGCAAGCGGGCACGTGAAAGGGATTATAACAGAACTTGGAGGAGTGCTTTCGCATGAGGGGGTCATAGCAAGGGAAAAAGGCATACCGTATCTTGCGGGGGTTAGAGATCCGCAAAGATTGTTCCAAAATGTAAAATATATAATATTAGATACTGGAAAGATGGAAGCTCTTGCGGATGGTAAAAACGTGATAGCAGCAGAGGCCGAGACTTATAACTGGCTGAATAGAGATATCGAAGGCTTAAGGACAATACAGATTGGGGGAATAGAGCAAGGTTTGGTTGTGAGGATCTCAGATAGCTCGGTAATTGCATACTTTTCGATAAGAGACAGGAAGCAGGGCGCAGCAATTCTCGGAGCGCTCAATAAGACAGAAGCTATACTTGTATGCGACGAATCGGATAAGACACAGAGCATAACAAATAAAGCTGTTGTCAATACCATAAACAACGACGGCAAAATAACCGGACACGTACGGGCCATGGCTGATGCTATCAGGAGGTTTGACGTGCAGGCGTTTGATGTTGCGCAAGCAGCGGCTAAAAAAGTTGCTGAGCATGAATTTGAACATGCTAAAGCTTCATACATGGAATACAGTGCCGCTAAGGACACCGGAAAGCTTGAGGCTGCGCTAAAGTCATTTGCTAAAGCAAACAGCTACTATAAGGGCACATGCATAATGGCGCAGTATTTTGAATATTCGCTCGGTATTTTTACATGTGAACAGGAAGGAAAGACCGTAACGGATCTTGAACTCCATAGACTAAGAGACAAATATGAAACTGTTGATCCGGATATAAAACGTATGGAGGAAAAGATACAGAAGACTATAGAAAATCTAGATCGATCACTTCCTGCGTTTGGAAACGGCAAAGAATCCCTAGAAGGGCTCTATAATTTGCTCATGCAAGATGCACAAAAAAAATTGAAAGAAGAAAGGCTATTTGCTTTGCTTTTTGGAATTGAAACCTAATTGACTTTATACAGGAGAGACCAGGCCACTATGATGGAATCAGATACCCCTTCCTGTGCCCTGCAGGGCTGACAAAGAGAAAATGGCTTAATGGGATAGTTTCCAATATATGATAGGGATTGTTATTAAGGTGGCTTTATGAGCTGGGAAAAATCAAGCGTCAAGATAATCGGTTATGATAAGAAGCCGATCAAAAACACTTTGTTGAGCATGGGCAAAAGCGAAAAACTCGCTATTGTTTTCCCAGGGATCGGCTACAACTGCCAGATGCCTGTGCTCTATTATCCCACACTGACATTGCTCGAAAACGGGTACGATGTGCTTTGGGTAGAATACAATTACAAGAACGAGGGCTTCGGCAAGCGCAGCGATAAGGAAAAGGTTTCATGGATGAACTTTGACGCTGAAGCGTCCTACGACGCTGCCCTGCGCAAAGGCAGATATAAGCACGTTTTATTGGTTGGCAAATCCCTAGGTACATTTGCACTTGTATTTCTCAACTCAAAAAAGAAGATAGACCGAAGTCTGTGGCTGACCCCATTGCTTAAAACAGCGAATGCTGTGAATGTTGAGCTCTTCGATGATATAAAGAAGGTATGCAAAGGCGGGCTGTTTATCATAGGCACGGAAGATTCGCATTACGACAAAAGAAGGATGGACGGACTAATAAAGTCCGGGGCAGAATTCATCGCCATAGATGGTGCAGACCACAGCATGGAAATAGAGGGCAATGTGCATAAGTCGCTTGCAGCCCTAGAAAAGATAATCAAGGAAACTGAAAAGATTGCAGGCAATACTCGGTAATGTAGCGATGAGCTCGCATGCTCAGTCAAAGGCTTTATAAAGATAGAAGCCGCTGATAGTTTGACGACAGGAAGGTCAAAAACAACCAGATAGAATGACGCAATTATTCCTATGTGGAGGTAAAGCGGATAACGCACCGGACCTGGAGCTTGTCGGTCTGTTCGCAGATGCTGTGCTGAACACAAGATCAAAAAAGCTGCTTTTCATTCCAGTCGCGCATCCCGAAGGGATATTCAATGGGGTGAATATAACGCACAGCCTTTTCCACAGCTCGATGAAGAAGAGCTATGCAACTTATGGGATTGACCAAGTCGATATGTGGACGGATTTGGCTGGAAGGAAATACTCGGACCTGGCAAAATATGGTGGAATCCATATACTGGGAGGAAATACTTTTGATCTGCTCCACAAGTTTAGGGAATCAGGATAGAAGCAAAGCTATATAAATAACCACGGTGGTACATCGAACTTAACGTGAAATGAGCCCTCGGAGAATCGAACTCCGTATCTTCACGTTGTCAACGTGACGTCTTACCAATCGACTAAGGGCTCCTGTCAAAGAACTATGGACATTCCATCCTTTGCAATTTCAGAATTCTTAAATATTTGCTTTGCCTCCCTGAGCAGCAGTTCCGGGTCCCCGTACCTTGCGCTGATGTGGAACAGCATTAACTTTTTGCAGTTCGCCCTCTTTGCTATCCTTGCTGCTTCCACTGCCGTGCTGTGGTATCTCTCCTTTGCAAGCTCCACTTCTTTTCCCGAATAAGAGGTCTCGTGCACCAGCAGGTCAGCCCCCCTGGCTGCCTTTACCGTCGATTCTGTCGGCCTCGTATCTGTTGCATACACGAAGCTCTTTCCCTTCACGGTGAACGTGACATTCCCGAGTTTTATCCTTTTCCCTCCAACAACCAGCGAACCCTTCTCCATCAGTTCCCTGAACATCGTGCCCTTTATTCCAAGCTTGCTGCACTTCTCCTTTATGAACCTCATCCTTTCCTTCTCTACGAAAGCAAATCCGACAGTAGGAATCATGTGGTTCAGCCTGAATGCCGACACGTAGAAGTCGTCGCCCTCGTACACTTTCCCTGCGCCTATTCCCTTTATTATAATCTCGTACTTTATGAGCGCCTTGTCAAACTTCACCAGCGCCTCTATGCTCTTCTCCGATCCCTTCGGGACGAAGATGTAGAGCGGGTGCGGTCTCTTGTTGAGCGCCAGCGTCCTGACCAGTCCGGCGAGCCCGAGTATATGGTCGCAGTGCGCATGCGTGAGGAATATCGCCTTTATCTTAGCAAGGTTGAAAGAGTAGAGCATCGCCTGCCTCTGCGTCCCCTCTCCGCAGTCGAATAGGAAAGCGTCTCCCTCTCTCTCTATCCCTACGCTTGGAAGGCTCCTGAACTTCGTAGGCATCGAGCCGCTCGTCCCAAGGAATGTTATTTTCATCATGGTTTTTCCGCTTCTATTTTGACAGTCTTCTCTTTCAAATCAACATTTAATACCTTTATCTTTGGAAACATTTTCTGGAGTTCATCCTTTGTAAGCCTCTTGTTCGCCTGCATCGCCCTTACCAGCAGGTTTATCTCGTGGATGCGTGCCAGGAGAAGCGCTCCCTTCTCCTTGTTGGCCTCGATCTCCCTGTCTACCGACGCAAGGCCCTCCTCCTGTTTTGCTATGCTAAGCGTCAGTTCCTCCATCTGCCTCTCCTTCGCAGTGCTCTCCCTCTTCTCTATTATCGGGTTCTCGTAATAGAATATGTCCAGCGCCTCCTGCAGCGTCTTGAACTCCTGCCGTTCCGTGCCTGCCATCTCCTCCCCAACGAGCGAGTAATCCACAGCCCTTCCCTCTTTCCTGTAGACTGTCGGCTTTGCCTCCTGCGCAGGCGTCTCCTTTGCGAATCCCTTCTTCGGCGGAATGTACCTCTCCCCAGGCCTTATCTTCCTATCTTTGAAATCATGGACTTTGTATGCAAGCAGGATTGCCATATCAGCGTCAGCCAGGATCATGTTCCCCTTCCCGAACATCTCTATTATCATGTTTGTTTCGTTCTCTCCCTTCTTCAGCCTCATCAGCAGTATCCTGTCCTCGTTGTACTGTGAGATGTCGCCTATTACGAACCCCTCTATCCTCTTCCTCACCGCAAGCGCGAAGTTAGACGCATGCTCCTGCTTCTCTATGTAGCCGGTTTTGTTCACGGTGTGCGAAAGGATTATCTGCAGGTTCGCCGTCTGCGCCCCCCTCCTGCTAAGCTTTATCCTGAACCTGTCTTCCGCTACCTCGTAGAACCTGTCTATGTAGAAACCGATGAACTCCTTCAGCTCCTTTGCCAGCAGCGCAATCTCCGGAGTCGTTATGACCCTCATGGTCATGCCTTCTTCATCTTCTTTGCTCCCTCCTCCTTTATCACCGCGGAGAAGCTCTTGGTCCTCTTCTGCACAGTTTCAAGCGAGCCCTCGAACGCCGTTCCTATCTGCACCATGTCGGCTCCAGCGACGAGCACCTCCTTAAGCTCCTGCGGCGTGGTTATCCCGCCGCCGACTATGTATGGGACATCTATGACGGACTTCACCGCGGATATCATCTGGTTAGGTATGTGCCCTTCTCCCTGCAGCTTTGGATTGGATCCTGTGTCCGTGAGTATTATCCTGTACCCGAAGTACTGTGCAGTGAGCGCGAGGGCAGCCGCAATCTTCGGCTTCTCCCTCGGAATCAGGCCAGCGTCGCCGACCCATCCTGCCGTCCCTCCTGGCGATACGAGTATGTATCCCACGGAGAGCGGCTCTATCTTCGACTCCCTTATCAGCGGAGCAGCAAGCATCTGCGCCTGCACTATCCAGTAAGGGTTCCTCGCATTGAGGAGGGACATGAAGTAGATAGCATCAGCGTATTTCGAAATAGTGGCTATGTTGCCCGGGAACAGCACTACAGGTATGTCAATGCTCTCCTTTATCGACTTTGTGACGTAATCCAGGAGCTCGCCCTGTGCGCCTATGCTTCCTCCGAGCAGCATTATGTCCGCACCACCTTCAGCCGCAGCCTTAGCTGTCTTTATCGCTGTGTCCGGCGTATCATAGTCAACAGGATCTATCAGTGTTATAAGCCCGGCTCCCTTCGACTCGAGAAGCTCGTGGATGTACAGTTCGACTTTTCCCATCTTCATATTATCAACTGCTAGATTGTATCGTTAAACTTAATAAGGCTCTTATTTCCTGAACCTGCCGAGGAAATCGTTGACCATGGCCTTCCCATCCCTGTCTACGGTCCTCTCGGGCTTGAAGTTGAGTTCAGCCTTGAGCTTTGCTATGCTGACCACCCTGTCGCTCGCAAGAAAGTCGAAGTCTTCGGGGTTCATGTCGGAGAACGAGGCGAAAAGCTTCACTATGGCCGGGTTTACTGTCTTCTTCGGCGGCGGAACCCCAAGGAACGCAGCAGCCTTCTCGAACAGCTGCCTTTGCGTGTACGGCACGCCATCGGTCAGGTTGTAAACCTTGTTGACCGACTTTGGATTGTCGGCAGCCATTATCATCGCATTGACGGCATCGTCGACATGTATCAGCAATAAATGCGAATCCCCATTTCCTATGTATCTCATCTTTTGGTCCCTTATGGCCTTGAAAAGCTTGAAGTAAGGCCCCTCATAGCCATCGCCATAGAGCGTTCCTGTCCTGAAAACCGTATACAGGAAGTTGGTGTGCGCGTCGGCGAATGCCTGTATGACCTGCTCAGCCATCAGCTTCGTCTCTGCGTATGGCCCAGCAGGCTTCGTCTCCGATTCCTCGGTGAGCACAACGCCAGGTCTTCTCATTCCGTACACCTGTGTGGTGCTTATGAATATGAAGTGCACGGCCCTCTCCCCGCTGTTCGACTCTATGAACGCGTTTATCAGGTTCTCGGTCCCGACAACGTTTATATCTATGAAGTCATCTATCGACGTCCTGCTCTTCCTTCCGAGCGATGCGAAGTGGTATATCACATCAATGCCGGAGCACGCCTCCCTCAGCGACTTGGAGTGCTCCTCGTTCTTCAGCCTTATGTCGACTATGTACGGGATTACCCCCTTCGGTATCCCCTTCCATTTCTCGCTGGTGCTCGGATGCTCCCTGAAAAGGACCCTTACCTCGTCACCTCTTGCGAGAAGCCTTTTAATCAGCGCTATGCCAATCCCTGACGCTGCGCCGGTGACAAGCACAGCCCTGCTTTTCTGCCTTGAAGCGGTGCGCGCCTGCTCCCTCTTTGCACTCACTCTCTTCTCCCAGCCTCTCTTCGAGAGCGAAGGTCCAAGAGTTTTTTGCTGTGACACATTATTTGCCATCTTTCCCATCTCCTTTCTGCTCTACGTCGAGCACCTTGGTCGCGAGGCCCCTCAGCCTCTCGTGCCTCACTGCCCACCTGTTCACCATGTACGGCTCCCAGTCCTTTCCATATGGGGTGTAGACACTGAGCCGCACCTTCATCTTCATCAGCTTGCTTATCCATTTCTTGTTAGAACCTAGTGGCAGTTCAAATATTAAATCCTTCTTGTATTCCCTGCTGAAGCCAGCGAGCTTCGCTATCGTTTTCTCGTCGGAATCGAGCACTGATACATCTATTCCAGCTGCGAGAAGCTTCGAGATGTTGGATATGTACTTCTCGAATACGTGCTTGCTCGACGGTATGTCGCCGCCGTTGCTGTTTCCGCTGCTGTTTTTCTCCTTTCCTTCTTTTTTCTCTTTGCCTCTCTTCAGTGATTCCTCGAGGCCGCTGAAGTTGTATGCTGTTATCTTGACCGCGTCCTTCGGCCTGAGGTTGGTTTTTATCGTGCTGACATCAAGCTGGTACCAGAGCGGCAGCTCCATCCCTATATTCTTGTACTCCTTCCTGTATCCCCTGTATGCATCAAAGAACTCCTGCATGTCCTCTTCCCTCTCAACTTCGAACCACACCTTCGTGTCCGTGCCGTCGACTATCTTCATCACGTCGCTGAGGCACTTGTCAAGTATGCCGTGGTTGAGCCTAGATCCTATCTGGCTTAGCCTCAGCGATATGTCGGCATTGAGGTGGAGCCTGCTCGCCTGCCTTGCCAGCTGTACGTAGGCGTTGGCATTGTACCTCGCCTTCGCCGGCTCATCCACGTTGTCGTTGAGGAACGTGAGCGTGGTCCTCATACCCCTGTTATAGTTCTCCCTCGCCTCCTGCAGCGCGGCGCCGAGCGTGGCTCCTGCTATCCTCTTCTTTATGAGCCTGAATACGAAACCCTTTAGCAGGGCGTGTTTGTCAGTCAAGCGAAACACCGACTGTGGCGGGCAGGCGCGTGGCTAGCCCTTCATGAGAGTAGATTAGGATAAGGGATATAAATACTTTGGTTGCCGTTCAGTTCGAAGCCCTGAGCGCACCGAAATCCTTTTCCATCCTGTCGAGCTCTGCCAGCTCTGCTGCAATCCTTCTGGCTTCTTCCAGCCTCGGACCGAACGCGTCGAGTGCAGCCGCCTGCTTCTTTTCCAGGGTCTTCCCGGCGTTCTTCATCGCCGCGTAGGTGTCAAGCACGCCTCCCTCAATGAAGAAGCTTGTCCCTACATGTATCGAAGGGAATCCGCCAGGCCTGGTCCGCACCTCGTACCTTAACATATCGCCTTCTACCAGCGTCCCATCCCTCTCCGTTGCGAAGACCTTTATCGAGTCGCCGAGCTTTAGCCTGTCGAACAGGGCACGCTCCTTCTGGATCTTCGCCTCCTTTTCGGAAGGGACTGCATAATTCAACTGCCTTGTTATGCCAACGTCTCCCACTGTTCTTGTCGGAACCGGCGGGCTGCTTACCTGTGCCTGCATCTCCTTTGCTTCGACTATCGGGATGCCGAAAAGCAGCGTATTGACCAGCGAGATCTTCTGCGATGCCTGTTTCTTTGCCATTTCGGGCGGCATTTTCATGTATTTTACAAGATAAGCCGTCAGCCTTGAATCAAGTTCGCCGGTTGCTGCAGCCCTCTGCTCCTCGCTCTCGGAAGAGATGAGCTCAGACATAATATCTTTCAGGAAGAGCGTCTTCACAGCAGCGCTCCCTTCGAACTTCATCCGCTTGGCAGCCTCTGCCGATTCCTGCCAGCTATTCATTTTCGCTGCATGGTCGCGCGTGCGATCCTCTACGCCGGATATTTTCTGGCTCTTGAGTTTTGGATCTCCGCATGCTGCAATGATTGCGCTGAGGATGGACACCTCGACGCTGGTCATTGCCAGTGTGACGTAGTCCGCGACAGACACGGATGAGTCTGGGCGCAGGTCTAGTATCCCCTGGTCGGTTTCGCTCGTGTCCAATGACCAATAGACGTCAGTCTTGTCTGATTCTTCTGTTCTTAATCTTGCACCATCCACGGACATGGCTTTTGGCTTTGCGAGCATCGGCTTGAGAAGCCTTAGAACCAGGTCGTCCACGTAGTTTGTCGCTATCGAATTAGCCCTGTTTGTGCCGCTGTATGATACGAGATAATTCTTCAATGCAGTTTCAAGTTCCACTGTGCTGCCGACCTTTCCTCCGCTTAGCATCGATGTTATCTGCGGAGAAACGTCGATAAGCACGATTCCAGGTGCTTCCTTCTTTATCGCAGCCATCTCCTTCCTCACCTCTGCGACCAGTCCATCCCAGGCTTTTTTCGCATTTTCCCTTGCTTCTGCCACGATCTTATCCTGTACCCCTTCTCTCTCTGCGACCTTTACCATGCTCGCAAACAGCGATGCTGCAGCGAGCTTCTCGCTGACAAGGTTTATCACCTCGGTGTGCATGTCTACGCCAGTCCAGAGCTTTGAGCTTATTTCACCATATGGTTTGAGCGTCATCTCTGGAGCTGCGGCTGCCTGCGGCGCGGCTTGCGGCGTTGGAGCCGGTGCCATAGCTGGAGGAGTTGCCTTCGATGGCTGCTGCGCCGGTACCGGTGCGGGATTTTCCTCTGTCCTCAGGTCGGGCTTTACCGGCCGCCTCGGCAGCATCGTCCATAGCCTATTATCGTCAACGCAATTCTCAGCCTCTGTCCTTGCCTTGACAAGGCCGACTCCGAATTCATAAACAAGGTAGTTTGCGATAGCGCTTTTCATTCCCTGCCATGCCCTGTGCCTGTCACCCTCATATTCCGACTCTACAACCTGCTTTATCTGAGACGAGAGGTCAGGCAGCTTGAATGCCGACCTTTCCACGCCGAGCCTCACAATCCCGCTCTGCACGGGTTTCAGGAGCCTGTTAGATTCATTTACCGCCTCTGCGGCAAGCTCCTGCGGCAGATCAGTATCTGCCAGGTAGGCCCCTATCCCCCAAAATATGGCTGCCTGCGGCACCATAGTCGCGAACCTGTCCTTCTCTTCCTGCGTTATCGATTTTACTTTTGTGCTCTCCCACACCGTCCCCGTCGGCTGCGCACCAGCCGCGATGGTACTATCAGGAACAGCTATGCCCTTCAGCGAAGGCCAACCGTAATAGTTTTCGCCTGCGCTTCCCCGGATGCAGTCCTGCATGATGATTTTCGCCGTCTCCTCGTTAACTCCAAAATAGTTGACAAGATATTGCAGCACCTTCTTCTCAGCAGGCTCGTACGCTGTGCGCTGCAGTTCATCGCTGCTCTTCGATTCTATGAATGCCTTCACCTCTGGCCTCAGGTCAAGGAGCCCGATTTCCCCTGGCTTTATGCCAAGCCTATTCGCAATGGTCTCTATCGCCTTTCCTCCTTTTCCCCTGCCATAGGATTCGGCCTCGGATCTTCCCTCTCCGGTTTCAAAGTACAGCCTTTCCATGACGGCTGCTGCGCTGAACGTCAGTAGTTCTCCTGCGACGCACTTGGCAAGACCTTCCATATCCTCTCTGCTCGGCTGAACGCCGGCCTTCTCCCATATCGTGCCGGTTTCAGCGCCGCAGAAGTTGTAGCGGTTAACGTCCTGCATCTTCGCATGCGGCTTCCTCTGTATTTGAGCCTCTTCCGCCGCTATCCTTTCAGGCACCTGCTTCTCCAGCAGGCTCCTCCTCAGCGCAGTCCAAAGCGTGTGGTCGAAGCTCGAGTACTTCGCTGCGATTTCTATCGCAGCCAGCTGGTCGATCCCCAGATAATCGACGAAGTATTCCGAAAGCGCGTCGGTTGCTTTCTTGCATGCGCTGTTCCTCTCTTCCTTGCTCCGCGCTTTTACTATGTCTCCGCTGGACTTTCTTAGGTCTGGAAGCCTTATTTTTGATGGGTCTATCTGCTTTGACTTCAACATGTTTTCAAACTCGGCTATCGCCTTCTCGCCAAGGTAATACTCCATCACGTATTCAAGCGCCTCGCCTGCCTTGTCTACTTCTTGCTTGCTTGCCTGCGAATAAACCGCTATCTGGTAAGACGAGGCATACCCTCTTATCCCATTCGGTATTGCGATTCCCGCGATAGCCTCCGCCAGCGCAGTTCCCTCCAGCGCCGCTATCTGCAATTGCCCGTCCCCTTTCTTCCAGAGCGCATCCAGGTCAAGGCTGCCGAACTTCGGACCGCGCTGCTTTCCCCTCTTGATATCCGGCAGCCAGAGCGCTTTGCTCTCGATAAATACCTTTGCCATCCCGGCAGCAGCCCCGCTCTTTATCCCAAGATAGGCTGAGAAGTACTGAGCAAGCATGGCGGACGCGTCAGCCATTGACCTTTCCAGGCCATCTCTGTTCGCTGCCGATTCCTCCATCTTCCTGCTCAGGTCCAGCAGCTCTATAGAGGCGGGATTTATGCCGTATCCTCTCGCTATGGCGGCTAGTTTATTCATGAATGAGAAAAGCGCATTTCCGTTGGCTTCCGCAAACTCTCTCTCATCTTCAAGCGGCGCATTCCTGCTGTAGTAAAGCCTTATGCTGTTCGACATCACCGCCTCTCCGAGCGCAAGAACGAATTCCCGCTTCCTTGAGAAGGTTAGTTTCAATTCACTGCTTGTGTTCTGCCATACTGTTCCATTGCCTGGATAGAAATTGTCCCAGTTGACCTCTCCGCTCCCGCGCAGCCTGGCCTTCCTTTCACCTATGTCCTTCAGCGTGCAATCCATGTATCCGATTCCGTCGACAAGGGCTGCTACGTTCCCGCTGCTGCATGGGAACTTCTGCGAATCCTGATTAAAACCCAATAGTATGCCCTCCAGCTCCATTCCATTCTTCGAAAAGAATTTCCGCAGGCTCTCTATTTCATTGGCAAGGTCACGCGGCTCCACGCCTGAATATGAGAGTTCGCTGCAGAATTTCTCGAATGCGACCTTCCTGATCTCCGCTGGGTTTCTGCATCTGTCTGCGCCGGCGAACTCCTTGACAAGCACCGCAATCTGCCCAAGGACTTTGTATATTCTTACCGAATCGTAGATTAGCAATGGCTCTATGCCGAGCTCCTGCAATTGGTTTCCTACTCTTGTCTTGCTAGCCGCTGCCATTTTCAACACTCCCCGATGGGATTTTGTTGAGCCCTCTGATGAGCTCATCCACAGGCCGTGGCGGCATCGTCTTCTCCATGCCATTTGCCTTCTCCACAAATCCCGATTCAAATACTTCGAGCGCCCATTTTGCGATGTCCTTCCTCTTCGTAATGTTCTTCGCTATGAGCGCAAGTACTTCCGCAGTGCCTGCTATCTGCACCGCGCTGTTAACAATTTCAGCGAGGTCAGCGGGCGTTGGCTTCTTCTCAGTCCTGAGCCTGAGTTCATCAAGCATTTCTGCGGTTTCCCTCCTTTCCCTTTCCGCTTCTGCAATCGCAGGTTTAACGCCACGGAGATTCAGCTCGCGCCCTATATTTGCTATGGATGCGAGTATCCAGTACCTTACGCTCTGCTGCATCCCTATGCTGTCAGCGAAGAGGTGGGCGTCGTGCGCTGCCTTTGAGCGCGCGTCTTCATCTTCTCCTGGTTTTACCTCACGGTCGAGCATGGACAAGACTGATGCGAGCGTGTTTTTAGCGTCGGTCTCAAGCTCAGCCGCTCTTGCTGAGAGTTTTGCAATTGCCCTCCTGTTCATGTATGTTACCTTCATCTTGCCTTCACCTCCTGCTTTTGGTTTACTATCTTATAGATTTCCGCACCGCCCCTCTCTGCCTCCTCCGCGATATCCAACGTATATGGAGGCAGGCCTATCTTTCTCTCCGCCCGCTCTGCGGAGATGAGAAGCATGGTGTAAATATGATCCCACGTACGCCAGTTCCCAAGCAACTGCGAATCTTCGCTTGGCTCGAAACGGATGAATTCCCTTTCCTGCTTATTCAAGCCACATTGAAGCAGCTCTTCGTTGCCCATCGCAAGAGCGTAAAGTCGCAGCGCCTTCCTACCGGCAATCACGGCCGTATCTATGTCTGAAATGTTCTTGATCTCTCTTGAAAGTTTCTGCATGCTCTCCGATTCGGATTTTGGAAGGGACGACTGCTGCACGCTATCCACCCATGCGGTGAGGAACAGCGAGTAGATGGATAATGCCTCCTCCGGAGTAAGCGTACTGGTAAGAAGCTTCTTCCTGTACTCGTCGCTGAGCCGCCTGTCCAGCGTCAGCTTCAGCCAGTCATAATCTATATAGTGCGTGGACCTGGCTAGCCACGCTTCTGTTATCAGTGGAGCGTGATGCGTCTTCTGCTTTGGCTTCTGCGCCTGCCGCTTTGCTGGTGCAGCTTTTTGCTGTTGCGCTTCTACAACTGGTTTTACCGCGGCCTTCACCTGCCTGCGCTCCATCAATTTCTCAAGCTCCTTGAGATTTAGATACGCGACCAGGACCTCATCGACATCGCTGCCAGTTACTACAGAATCCTTTCTAATCATCCTAAGCGTTTTCTCTATTCCCAAAGCGTCGACATTCCTGCTCAGCTTGTCGACGGTTGCTCTCAATCCGGAACGGAGTATCTTAACGAGAGCAGGATCTTTCTCCAGGGCCTTTCGCAGCATCTTTACAGGTTTCGAGTATTTCCTTGCCCTCTCGCTGGGGAAGAATTTACTATCTATCTCCTCCAAAATGGCTCTCGCTTCTTTAGTAAGCCTTTTCCCTCCCTCTGTGCCCAACGTGTCCATATCCTCAGAACTCTCTCATCTGTTCAGATACTTATATTTTGTTGTGTTTTGCCGTCGTCAAGTGCATTTCAAGCGCCCATCATGCTTTCTTCGTTACACTCCTTCTTTCCGCATCAAAGAAGCCGAGTTCTCCATTCGCCTTTCTTCGCCGGCTTAGGTCAAGACCGATTCCTTTGAACTGATCGCTAGTGGTAGCGATGACAGCTTTACTCCCGGTCGATTCCTGTGGTTGCATATATCTCATCCCTGCACTTTGCCATGCGCAAAGCAATCAAAAATTAAAATAAAAAAGAAAAAGAAAAGAAAGGGGATTAGTTTACCATCGAAATTCCTGCATCAGCAGGAGCCGGTGCGTTCGCCATTCCTGGACCTGTTGGAGCGCCAGCCTGTGGTGCTGCAGCAGGTCTGCTTGCATCTACGCCGCTCCTCACCATTTCCGGGGGAACCGCGTTCGCCTTTCCGTTCTTCTTCGCGTATGCGTAGAGCTTCTCATAGATGCTGTCCCAGAGTTCGTCAGCGCGCAACTCCGCCATCAACAGCATTCCTGCCGACTTCGTGTAGGAGTTCACCGCTTCCTTCTCCGTGTTCGTCATTCCATCTATGTTGTCGACTCCGAATTTCCTCGAAACCGCCGCAGCGCAAAGCCTGCTCACATGAGCCGCCTGCTCAATGGTGCTTATAGCCTTTATCTCGTCCTCCGTTGGCAAACCATCCATGCCCACATTCCTGTTCCTGTACTCTATCGTCACATACTTGTAGAGCTCCATCGCCTGCCCGATCGAGAGGTTCTTGCTTGCGAGAGCTGCATTAAGCTCGTCAGCATTCTTGAACCCCGCTCCGGTCAAAGCACCGCCGTCTGCAACAACAGACAGATAGTTCCTTGCTGACGGAATGTCGCTAAAGTATCTCTCTAGCTTGTCGAACCACAGCGGGTTCAGCTTCACTTCAGGTGCACTTCTCATCGCAGGCTGCTCCATTCTCGGTGCAACCGCTCTCGGCACTGTTACGCGCGTAGCCGCAGCCGGTGCAGGTGGCATAACTCCAGCCCACCATGTCTTCAGCGTTGGCGAGCGCTCGAGTACCCACTGTCCTGCCCTTCTGAGCCAAGGCATCTGCGGTCTTGCTGTAGGCCTTGCCAGGTCAACAGGCGCTGTGTATCTGCTCGGTGCCGGCGCAATCGTTGGCTGCTGCACCCGTACTGTGGCGCTCCTGACCTGCTTTGCCTCCTCGTAGCCGGACATCACCTCGAACCTGCTCTCCAGCCTTCCGAGTCTTGCTATGCGTGCGTTCACTTCGGCGAGGCTCTCGTTCAGCCTGCTCTGCTCCGCAGTTGCTATTGCAACTCCAGATTTCGCAGCCTTCAGCGATTCCCTCAGCTTCAATGTCTTTGCGCATACGCCGTCCTTTGTCAGCTCCGCATATGCATCCTGAGCCGTCACAAGGTTTTCCCTTGCTGCGTTCTCCGCCGTCATTGCCGCTTCCATCTCCGCGTTTGCTTTGACGAGCGCTGCATCCTTGTCAGGCTGTTCGACCTGAGTTAGCGTTGAGAGCTCCTTGCGCATGTCTGTAAGTGCATTCCTTGCTGCAATGTATGCCTTGACTGTTGCAAAGTTAGGTGCACCTACTTCGTCTATTGCAGGGAGGATTATATCTTCAGGGGTGCGTTTTCCTTCTGCGAGTGCCCTCTCATCATCTGTGAGTGTGCCAAGCTGCGTGCTCAATTCCTGCTGCACCTTCACAATGCGTCCTCCGAGCTCGCTTATTCTCTCTCTTACTGTTTCCATCGCTTTTTGTGCAGTCTTCTGTGCAGCCCATGCTGTCCCCCTATTTCTCTGAGTCGCTGTCAATCCATCTTCCAAAGTTATCAGCGAAGCTTCCAATGCGTTCATCTGACTAATCTGCTCTATCATTGGCTCTATTGCTCTTGATTCCTTTTCGTTCTTTGACATTGTTTCTTCAAAACTATCTCTCTGCTTTTCAAGCAGTTCCTTCTGGCTGTCTCCTGCAGTTCCCATTATTGTGGTTACTCCAAGCAATGTCAGGTCAACGTTTGAATTCTCCTGTGCCAATTCCTTATGTCTTTCTGTCAATCCTTCTACAGACAGCGATGCGAGCTGCTTCTCTATCGTTGCGGGTGCTGGCATCTGTATCCCCGCCAACTCCTTCTCAATTTCTGCCTTTTCCGCGTTCGCCTTCGCAAGGTTAGATGTTGTCATGTTAAGGCATACAGCAATAGAAGTGTCAAGGCTGAATCCATTCCTTGTAAGATAATCGACCACGTCCGTGCCCTCTCCTCCATACTTATCTAGATAGAGCGCTAACCCTCTCATTGTCTGTACATCAGCTGGAGTAGAAGGTGCAAACTGGTTGCCATTCATTATCGGCACTGCCGCTATGCGCTGCTCTTCTCCGTTGTTCGTCACTGCGACGAAATACGGCGCTTCAGCCTTCGTTTCCGGTGCTGCAGCCGCGCTTGTCGGCGGTGTCCATTCCTTAACTGGTGGTCTCGTTGTTACGTTTCCTTTTGGCATTTATATCACGTAAGTATTTTTCTTAAATATAATCGCAATTTTCCTGATATTTAAATACTGCCTAAATCTCAACTTTGTTGATAAATCTTTACGATTTTGTCAGCGTTCAGTTCTGCAGCTCGCTTTCCTGCTAATAGGTCAATCCATCCTCATATTTAATGATTTCTATAGTGGCTTTTCGAGGAGAATGCGCCCCTGCTTAATATGCGTTCCGTCTTGTTTCGGTTATTTCCCGACAGAGCCAAAGCTATAATTAATAGAAAATAATAGGAAAAAGAAGATAAGTACGGGGGCTTACAGCTTGAGCTCCCCGCTGTCTATTCTCTTTATTATCTCTCGCGGATCAGCGTTCTCGCACTTTACTCCCATGCTCTTGCATGTTCCGAGAACCTGCTTCACCTTCGCTGCTTCGCTCTTCCCGTAGATAGATGCCTCCTTAGACTTCGCGATCTTTCTTACCTGGTCGAGAGACAGGTTGCCGACTATTTCCTCTTTTGTCTTTGCGCCGGAGGCGATTCCAAGCTCCTTGAGTATAAGCGCGCTTGTCGGAGGAGATCCGACCTCCACCCTGAACTCCTTTGTCTCCGGGTTGACAAAGACCTTGACAGGAATCTTTATCCCCTCGAACTGCTTGGTCGTGTTGTTTATCTCTCCAATCACTGCGTTCACGTTTACGCCGAGAGGGCCAAGTGCAGGCCCGAACGGCGGGCCCCCGCCTGCTTTCCCTCCTTCGATCATTCCTGATATCATTACTTCAGCCATTTATTGCACCTTTTTCTTTTCTTTTTCATTCCGCCTTCTCAGCCTTTGAAATTACCTTAGCAGTATTCATCTTCGTTGTTATCGGTATCGGCACCACTACATCCATGAGCTCGACCGTTATGTCGTTCTTCAGCTCATCTACCTTAAGCACCTTCGCCTTGTACCCTTTGAATGGTCCTGTTGTGAACTCTACACTATCTCCTTTCTCTATATCCTGGGCAAAGGTCTTTACCTGTATTAGCTTGTTGATCTCATCTTCGCTTAGCGACTTTCCGAGCATTCCCTTTACGTTGTGCTCCTTGGTTATGAACTGCCTGCATGAGAGCTCGTCCTCCGCCTCTATTATGATATAGCCGCGCATGCCTTCCACAACTATTATGGAATAGATCGGGAGGTCTACCTTAGATGCCTTGTTCTGCAGCATATTCGCTGCAATCCTTTCTTGCCCTGAAGTTACTTTTATCACAAAGTACACGCGACCACTTTCGATGTTTATGTTTTGTATTTATATAGTCTTCCTGCACACTTCTTTTCTATGCAATACGTCAAGGTAAACGAGAGTAATGCAGAGAAAATCAAAAGGAAACTTTTGCGTTCTGCGCTGTTCGACAGCAACAGGAGCGTAAAACATAGCCCCAGCTATGTCTATTTTCCAATACTAAGTATTAGTAGGAATAGAATTAAAAAGCTTCTTGAAGGGAGCGGCGCATCGCTCGTGGACGAGAAGTCGGAGCAGGCGCTCCAGAAGAGGAAGAGCTATAGGGATATGCTCAAATCATTAACGACGAAAAAGCAATACGAATCCATGTCCAGGAGCTACGACATCCTGGGCAACATAGCGATAATTGCGAAGCGCGACAAGCTGATGGGCAAGGAGAAGGAGTTAGCAAGGGTGATAATGCTGATACATCCGAACGTAAAGACTGTAGTTGCAAAGGGCGGAGGGATATCCGGCAGGTTCAGGACAAGGGGCTTTTTTCACATTCTCGGGAAAAGGGACTTCACCGCGCTGTACAGGGAGAACGGCTGCATATTCAGGTTCGACGTGAGGAAGGCCTTCTTCTCCAACAGGCTCGCCTTCGAGCGATCAAGGATAGTCGAGCTTGTGAAAGGGAAGGAAAGGATTGCCGTGCTGTTCGCTGGAGTCGGGCCGTTTGCGATAGAGATCGCGAAAAAGCACCCACAGGCAAAAGTTCTCGCAGTGGAGCTAAATCCGCATGCTTACAAGATGATGAAAGAGAACATTGCGCTAAACAAGGTGAAGAACGTAACTGCGGTGAAAGGGGACGTCAGCAGGATACCAAAGAAGTTCTACAGCTTTGCGGACAGGGTAGTCGTCCCGATGCCGACCGCGAGCACCGCTTTCCTGGACTCGATCTCAAGAGTCGCAAAGAGGACAGCCGTCGTGCACCTCTACTCATTCGTAAAGTTGGAGAGCATGTCTGTTGACGTCGTAAAGAAGATCAATGAGCATGCAAAGGAGAATAATTACAAGGCGAAAGTCCTCTTCACTAGGAGGGTGACTCCTTATTCGCATGGAGACGTAGAGCTAGTTGTTGACTACAAGATTGCAAAGGGTTAGCTGACTATTCCACACCGCTCTCGAGCACCTGCCTCACCATCCCGTAAGCCTGCTCAACGGAAGTTATCCCAAGCATCTTGAGGACCCTCCTTCCAAGCGTTACGTCGTATTTTATTTCTCCATCGATCATGTCCAGCATCTCCACTACTTTTTCCTCTTTGTCTGCACCTCCCTTATCTGCGTCCATCCAAACGTAGAATATCCTGTCCGCCTGAAAAGACTGCGTCCCGATGTTTCCCCCGATGAACTGCGCAAACGAGATCGATCTTATCTTCAGCCGCTCCAGCGCCTCCACATCGTGCTTGCCCTCCACTATCACTATCCCCTCCCTCAGGTCGTTTAGCATCCGCTCGAGCCTCTTCTTCTGGACAAGGTTCTTTCTCGGCCGCATCATCCTCCCGCACCCGCCACAATTACTTGTCCCTCGAAAACGAATAAATACCTTTGCTATGATATTATATCACTTCTGCGCGACCGGGAGTATTATTATGGCGACAACCACGACGGACACGATCACTATTCCGGCGAGCAGCAGCGGCCAGCTGAGGCTTGAGGAGTTTGTCAAGAACGTAACGTGGAGGGAGCTTCTTTACGAGCTTGTTGAAACGAACAAGCTCGATCCCTGGGACATAGACATAGTTAAGGTAGTCGACGGCTATGTCTCGCTTGTAAGGCAGATGAAGGTGATGGACCTGCGCCTGCCTGCGAATATCATACTGGCTGCTGCGATCCTGCTGAGGTTGAAGAGCGATACTCTGAAGATATTCGAGCTCCCGAAGGAAGAGGTTCCAGACGAGCTGGTCGCCGCTGGGCCGAGGATTCTTCCGGAAGTACCTCCGCTGTCGCCGAGGTTGAGGCTGCAGCCAAACAGGAAGGTGACTCTCACAGAGCTGATGCAGGCGCTTGACGATGCGATGAGGCTGAAGGAGAAAAAGGAGATGTATGCAGAGACAATCCCAGAGCCGATGCAGTTCGTCATCGACAAGGTGGACATCGATACTAAGATAGAGAATATCTACTCACTCGTAAAGGCGAACGCTGATAAGACCGGACTCACAACCTTCGCAAACCTCGCGAATACGTTCAGCAACAGCGAGAGCATACTTTTAGAGCTGTTCATACCATTGCTATTCCTGGCGCACAAGGAAAGGGTCGCGCTTGCACAGGAGAAGTTCTTCGATGAGATATTTGTAAAGATTACAGCTTGACGCAGAGTGAAGAAATGGAAGAGGAGCAGGAATACAAGAAGCTGATAGAAGCTGCGTTGTTCGTGACCAGCAAGGCGATGAGCGCGAGCGAGCTCGCCGACGTAGCCGGGATAGCGTCTGTTGGTGCTGTGAACGGCATGCTGGAGCAGCTGATGGGGGATTACGACAGCAAGAACAGTGCAATAGGGATATTCAAGATAGGCGACAAGTACATAATGAGCGTGCGCGAGCCGTATGCAGGGAAGGTGAGCAACCTTGCTGGCGCGCCGGACATGTCGAAGGGAGCCCTTAGGATTCTCGCGTTCGTCAGCAAGAACGAGCCAGTGATGCAGAGCGCCGTCGTAAAGGCGTTCGGCAGCACCACCTACGACTACATGAAGGAGCTGCTAGAAAAGGAGTTTGTCAGGACGCAGAAGGTCGGAAGGTCGAAGAGGATAGAGACAACAGAGAAGTTCAAGGAGTATTTCAATTTCTAGTCGTTGTATGTGGGGTTGAATTCCTCAATCCCCTCCTTTTTGTTCATGTAAAGCGCGGCTACGAAGAAGAAGGAGGAGAGCCGGTTTAGATACTGCATGAGTGTCGGGTTTATCCTGTTTTCAGACGATAGCGCAACGACCGACCTCTCTGCCCTCCTTGCCACAGCCCTTGCGAGATGCAGGTACGAAGCGGAGAGCGATCCCCCGGGAAGGACGAACTTCTTGAGTTCAGGCAGCCTCAAGCCGAGCTCCTCTATCTCCCTTTCCAGATCCTTCGCGCTTCCGTCCTTTAGCGCGAACTTCAGCTTGGCGCCTCCCTCTACCGACGCTGACAGTTCTGCGCCAACCATGAACAGCCTATCCTGGATCACCTTGAGAAGGGAATTTATCCTCTCGTCAGGCGTGTTTGCGATCGCAACACCGACAATGCTGTTGAGTTCGTCGATGTCGCCCATCGCGACTGCGAGCTTGCTGTCCTTCTTTATCCTGCCCTTGCCCATAGTCCCTGTTTCTCCCTCGTCTCCCTTCCCTGTATAATAGACAGTCATCAAAAAGGTTTGGAAAGCAGCTTATTTTAAGTTTATGCAGCATAATGTAATGCTGCTGGGCCCATAGTCGAGTGGTAAGACGTTCCCTTCACACGGGAAAGATCTTGGGTTCGATTCCCAATGGGCCCACTTCTGTTTCTGCGGAGCGACTTCGGCAATCTATAAATATCATTGCGCATCCAACTTCCAACATGGAAGCTGTCAAGGCTGTCAAGGTCAAGGTCCCGCTCAGGATTGGCCTTGCCGGTGGCGGGACTGACAAACCGGAATACTACCAGACGCACGGCCCCGGCGCTGTCCTTTCCGCTGCTATCGACAGCTGCATATACATCGACGTGGCAAGGAACTTCTTTCCGGAGCATATGCGCGTTGCATATTCAAGGACCGAGGATAGGGTGGAAAAGGCCGGGGACATACAGCATCCAGTCGTCAAGGAAGCGATAAAACTCCTGGTGCCAGAGTGGGGTAAGCAGATCGTGAGCATAACCGAAGTCCCGAGCAGAGGAACCGGCCTCGGCTCGAGCAGCAGTTTCGCAGTTGGCGTACTCCATGCATTACATACGATGAAGCACGAAAAACCCACGCCAATGCAGCTTGCCGCGGAGGCAGTCCTGATCGAGAGAGGAATCCTAAAAGAGGCAGGGGGCATACAGGACCAGTACATGGCAGCGCTCGGAGGGATGCAGTACATAGAGGTTGACAGGAATGGCAAGGTGACAGCGCAGACAGTTGATGTTACTGGCGACCGGCTCAGGGAGCTTGAATCGCACTTCATGCTTCTCTGGACTGGCATGGAGAGGAGCTCCTCCGCAGTGCACGCCGAACAGTCGAAGGGAGTCGAGGACCGTATCGATTCCTATGACAAGATGCGCGATTATGCAAGGCTGATGAGGAAGGCACTCGAGGATAACGACATGCAAAAGGTCGGCGCTATCCTCCACGATGGCTGGATGCTTAAGCGGTCGCTTTCAAACGGGATAACCAACACAGAGATTGACGACTGGTATGCGAAGGCCCAGGCCGCAGGCGCTCTCGGCGGGAAGATAACCGGCGCGGGAGGAGGCGGTTTCCTGCTGCTCTTCATGGAGCCGAAGAACCGCAATGCAGTCAGAAGCGCGCTTCCCAGACTCCGCGAATGGCCTTTCGAGTTCGTCACTGAGGGCAGCAAGATAGTGTATGAGGAGCACGTCCCAGATTATGTACAGCTAAGGTGTTAAGCAGTCCGAAATCTATTTTTCATAAATCGATTTTTTAAAAGCCGAAGCTTATCGAAAGCGGAAGAAGAAACCTATAAATATTATGTAGAGGTTCACGTTTACCAGCACGCACTGAGGGGTGCGTGTGGTGGTAAGAATTTCGGTAAGCGCAGCCAATAACAACAGACTAATCCTAGCATTTGTAGTCGTTGCATTGGTTGCTATTATATTGCAGGTAGGGGTAAGCTTCGCGCAGAATGTGACAAACCAGACTGCTAATTCCACGGCAAATTCAATTTTCAACAATACGACAAGCAGCCACGATTATAATACGAGCAACGCAAGTGCAAGCAATACGCTCACAAACACCCCTAATTCAACTGCAAGTTGCCCCATTTTTATACCTCCGTCACTCACATCATCAAACGATCCGGTCGCACAGGGGCAATCCGAGACGCTCACCGAAGCTTTCGCATGGTGGGACCTTTCCTGTCTGAGAGATACGGCGCCATTCACCTATATATTTACAGTAACGAACAATGTTTCAGGCCAGAACATTGCCAATACCACGTTCATTTCAAACTCTGCAGTAGGCTCGTTTACGTTCACGATTCCGGCTGTTCCTGCAGCAACCGGGGACCTAAAGGCTGTTGCAACAGTGAAGAACACCGCGCAACCGCAACAGCATATCACGAGCACGAATACAATACTGGTGTGCCCTGCGCCCGCGACACCATTCTGCCTTACTAATGCCACAGTGAATCTAACGCTCTCAAATGCGTCGATAGACCAATCGCAATATGAAACCCTCACCTCCACGGCAAATGTTGTTGGGGCATGCTACGGTGTAGTGGGGCAATGTCCTGAGACCTATACCTTCTACTTCCAAGTGGAGAATACAACGAGCGGCAACATCATAGCTAGCAGGTTATTCCCTTCAGTATACAATGCGATAGGGAGCGCTACAGAGAAATTCACATTCCAGATTCCGCAGACCAACAACGCGCTTGGGCCGCTCCATGCAAACGTTGTAGTGACCTACAACCCGACCTGCCCTTACTGCGCGCAGAACACAACTTATCCGCCGATTAGCGCTTCGAACGCGATAAACGCCCACCAGGCACCAACAGTACGTCTCCTACCATCGAGTGCAACACTCACCTACGGGCAGAACGAGACATTTATCGCTTCAATAACTGGCGGCAGCGCACCCTTCAGCGTGGTGCTCAGGTTAGGCAACACCACGATCCAGTCCGTGAACTTCACAAGGTACAGGAACATAACATTCAATTCGATAGTGCCCCCTGCAGGGGTAGATACCTATACGGTCTCCGGGATAGACAACGCTACAACGCCGTTCTACTTTACAGCGCAGAATACAATATACGTATCAAATATAATTACCAGCAAGGATATGTTTGTATCCAACAGCCTGGTAATGCAGGGGCAGTATGAGAACCTCAGCGCCGCCTTCAGCAACTCTACAGTATACCCGCCATACACATTGATATTTATAGCAACCAACTCCGTAACTGGCAACAGCATCATAGATTCACTTCTTACACCGATGAATACCGTATATCTCGGCCAAAACCTAACTAGCGGACCATTTACTGTGCAGCTCACTGACTTGGGCGCACCAAACAGCAACGGAACATCTCCAGCAACGCTGAGCGTATACTACAACGGCACGCTGACAAACACAACAACACTGTACCCGGTTTCAACCGTGCACTTTACAATAGGAAAGAGAAGCATGGCGCTGGTCCTCAATGAGACATTCCTTGGACTGTATTCATACCAGAAATGGGCGAAGATGCAGCTGTTCAGCTATTCGCCAAACATAACTGTTGTCTCTAACACAGTACCAGCAGGATTCACCTTCCAGGTTCCTGCGATGCCGGATGCGCTGGGCCTGATAAATACAGCTGTAAGGATAACGGGCACTGGATCGAACACGACAATATACGCGTCGAATACGTTTACATCATATCCTGCATTTGTGAGGTTATACCTAATGCCTTCGGATTCCGCACCGGTCCTGAACAGCCCCGACACCTTCAATGCATTCTTCAGCGGAGGAAACGGGCCATTCTCGCTCAGCCTGCTTGAAAACGGCATAGTCATTCAGACGATAAACCGCACGGCTAACGGCTTCCCTATTCCATTCAATCCGGTTAACGCAACCCCTATTGGAAACCAGTCTTACGCTTTTGCAGTTACCGACCTCGGCCTGACTACGCCAGCACGGGCGCAGAGCGTTAACACTACTGTAACTGTCATGCCCCTACCGTACAGCACTCTTACAGTATCGAACTCGATAGCAGCGGAGACCCAGTATGAGAGCCTGACAGAGTCGTTCATAAACTACACGCTCGATTCCATGCCGTACACTTACACGTTTACGGTAACGAACAGCATAAACGGAAATGTGATAGCGAATACGGTGATGACGTCAAACAGCAAGATAGCATCATTCCTGTTCGCGCTGCCATCAACAAGCGACGCGCTTGGCATCCTTAATGCCAACGTCGTAGTTGCAGATGGCGCTACAAACGTCACGATCGCAACAGGCAACACGATTCTCTCGTATCCAGCACCAGCCTTCACATTCCAGGCCGATGCAAACAGCCCGATAAGCTATGGCACTCATGTCAACTATACAGCGAATATAACCGGCGGCGGGAGTCCGTTTACGCTCTATGTCTGGGAAGACGGGATAAAGGCACAGTTCGTCTCCAACATAATAACACCAAACTCCATAAGGTTTGGGTACACGCCATTGGCGGGGATAGACAACTTCACAGCCACAGCAATAGACTCCGGCCTGACTACGCCTATGCTGCTTACGGTATCTAATACAATGGCGACGCAACCAGTGTTCCCATTGCTTGTATCGAACACCGCACCGCAGCAGGGGCAGCCAGAGACGCTCACAGAAAGCTTCACGCTGAACGTCCTCGGGCCTTATATATTCAATTTCACAGTATCCAACGCGCTTACCGGCAACGTGATAGCGTTCAATTCGATGACATCGAATACACAAAGCGGCGCCTCCACGTTCACCATCCCGAGCACGAGCAATGCAATGGGGCAGATGGACGCAGAGGCAATCGTCTACAGCGCCAATGCAATGATGTACATAGTCTACAGTACCAACACATTCACAATAATCCCGACCACACCGCCACCTCCTCCAAGTGGCAACGGTGGCGGAGGCGGGGGAAGCAACAACGGTGGCGGAGGCGGGGGAACGTTCAAGCCTGTAGTCAGCCAGAACGCGAGCTGTTATACTGTGTCAGACTTGGCGCAGATGGGGCAAGTCGCAATAACGCAGAACGGCACAATTGTAGTCAACATCACGCTTAATTATATCACTCCAGATTACGCCGGAGTAACAGTCAACGGCCAGAGCATGCAGCTCAACAAGACGCAGCCTGTGAAGATAACCAATACGCTCTTCACTATAGAGCTCACAGGCATACAGTACCTGCCAATACTCCAGACTGTGACGCTTGGAGTCTGCTCCACCATTCCAGTGAGAAGCGCTAACATAACAACGCACAATAACGCGACGAACAGCACCAACCCAACCACTACCACAGTGCCAGTTGCCACCAACACCATAACCATGTCAAGCAACAGCGCGCTTTCGCCGACAGGCACCGTGCCGAACCCGCTGACCCAGTCAGTGCCCTTTGTGGGAGGGTTTCTGCTCGCAGGCGCAGGGACAAGCAAGCTTAGGAAGCGCATGATGAGGGGCAAGAAGCACGAGTCTTACTGGAAGAACGATCCCAAGTTCGTCAGGATGGTAGAGCAGGCAGGCATCATAGAAGCAGCAACATTAGCCGCTACAGTTCTCCTGTACTACTATGGATACGTCATCCTCAGCGCTATCGTCGCATTCGCCTTCGGCGTCTCCGTCGCATACTTCATAGACAGGCTAAGGAGCGAGGAGCGTGGAATAAGGCACGGCTACATGAGGAAGGAGGGAACGCGCGCTTTCATCGAAGAGTTCGGGATAGTGGAGATTGCCGCATTCGCCGTAGCTGTGTACATGTACGTAATGAGCCAGTTCGTCGGCTCTGTCATATTCGTGGCGCTCTTCGGTCTGCTCTTCGCGTACTTCGTGGACAGGACCAGGGAGATAAATACAACGATAAAAGGAGCAGCTGCCATCGAGTCGCTGGAGCCCATAGGAAACGCAAAGGACGCAAAGCACCAGAAGAAGCAACAGAAGAAAGAAGAGGCATAGCGCAGCGCTTTAATATCTGGTTGTTTAAAATTTGAAATGCCAGGTGTGATTGCATGGTTGAAAGAGATATACAAAAAAACGTATTCAAGATTGGTGAAGCCGCTTACCTATTTATTAGTTCCAGCAGTCCAGACAACACCGACCTGCTGGGCTACCACACTACTTCATATGAATACGAGCTATCTAAAGCAGATATGAAACCAGAAGTGAGTAAATGGTTTTCCCTTACTCTAACAGTTAAGCTCACTAAATCAAGAGAGCATACCTCAATGTCAACAAGATTCGGCTTGACTGCGTATTTTGAAAAGCATGACATCCTCACCGATCAGATAGTAGCATTGGCCAGCAAGTCAATTACGGAGCTCTCTCACCGGATTCAGTACAACGGCACGGAACTGAGCCAAGGCCCCACACAATCTGGAAAGTTTTACATTGCAATTAATGGCTTAGATGCGCATGAACTATTGGCTGTTGAAAAGGCATTCCGTGAAAAGATCGTCGAAGTGGCGCAACAGCTGGATCGCATGGAACAGCCGATTCTGCCTGTGGTAGGCCTGGTAAGACACGCACAGGACATGGCATCGCACACTACCTAAGCGTTTCAAAAGGATAAAGAAAAGCAGTTAAAGCCATATTGCTTATTCTATTCGTGATTCGATGGCGGAGAAGATAAGATGCGCGCACATACTTGTCGAGAAGCAGAGCACCGCACTTGAGGTGCTTGAGAAAATAAAGAAGGGAGAGAGTTTCGCAACCCTTGCAGCGCAGTATTCGCTTGATGGCACTCGCAAGAGGGGAGGCGACCTCGGGTGGTTCGGAAGGGGGATGATGGTGCGCGAATTCGAGGACGCAGCGTTCAAGCTGCAGAAGGGAGAGGTTTCCGGCCTTATCAAGACGCAGTTCGGCTACCACATAATAAAGAGATTGGAATAAGCCTTTGCTTACTTCAGGAATGCGTATCCAATTGTCATGTAGGCGAGCTTCGCTGCAAGGAAGTCAGGCGCAACCACTCCAGGGATCGGGTTCAGTTCGTTGAAGTCGATTCCGATGAGGTTCCTCCTTGCGAGCACCCCTTTCAGTATCTCCCTCAACTGGTCGTACCTAATCCCGCCAGGCTCCGGAGTTCCTGTCGCCGGCATCTCAGATGAATCGAGCACGTCCAGATCGACTGTTATGTAGAGATTGTCCTTCGTGTTCTTGAGGATCAGGTCTACTATTGCCTTTGTCTGCATCTTTTGCATGTCCTTCATGTAGAGTATGCTCTTCTCGTACCTGTGCGCGCTCTCCTTGTCTATGCTCCTCACTCCAACGCTGAAGCAGCTCTTGCACATCTCCCTTATCCTCGCCATGACACAGGCATGAGAATACTTGGTGCTGTTGAACTCATCCCTGGAATCCGCGTGCGCATCGAAATGCAGCACGCTGAAGTCCTTGTACCTCTTGGCGATCGCCTTTACCGCTCCAACTGCTATCGTGTGCTCTCCTCCAAGCAGCAGCGGCACCTTCTTGTCCTCCAGAAGCAGGCCCACCTCCTTCGCTATCCTGTTTATCATTCCCTCCGGGCTGTTGAAGTCCGGTGCTAGTTCCTCTAGCGTGAAAATCCCCACCTTGTCGCTGATTGTCTCGTCAAATTCCTCGCTGTAGAGCTCCATTGTCCTGCTCGCAGCTATGATCGCATGCGGGCCCTCTCTGCTTCCTACCCTGTAAGACGATGTGGAATCGTAAGGGACAGGCAGCACAGCTACCTTCGCTGTCTTGTAGTCCTGATCCTCAAGGCCGAACAGGTTGTACGGCAGGGTCGCATTTAGAATCCTCATGATAAGCAATACACATTTCCTGAAACGCTATTTATTTCTTTCCCTGCCCCTCGCTGTAATATTTCTATGTTTCGTTTGACCCCCGCCGCAGTTTCTGCATATGAATTTAAGTTTTAGTAATTTGCAAAGCTCACGCAAGACGCAGAAAACAAAAAGAAAAAGGAAAAATCAAAACAACGGGTCCCTTACATTCCTGCCCACATAGCTCCCAGATACGATAGTATGAATC
>JAJYDY010000041.1 GCA_021790455.1 Microcaldota archaeon
GAGAGGCTAGCTAACATAACGGAATCAAGATTCACAAGGATAGGGCTAGGCGCCACCCTCCATCCGCTTGATGAGGCTGCGAAGTTCCTCGTCGGGTGCAGCGGGACAAAGCCGAACGACTGCACGATCGTCGATGCATCATGGAGCAAGGCGATAGATGTCACCACAACAAGCCCAGTGCGGGACATGATATACACGCCTGACGGGAAGGTCGAGGAGGCGATGTACGACGAGATAAACAAGGCGATAAAGAAGAGCAGGACGACCCTCATCTTCACCAACACGCGAAGCGGTACAGAGCGGGTAGTCTTCAATCTCAAGAGGAGGTTCGGCTATGGGGATGACATCGCAGCCCATCACGGCTCCCTGTCAAGGGAATCGAGGCTGGAGGTGGAGGACCTGCTGAAGAAGGGGTCGCTGAAGTGCGCAGTATCGTCGACCAGCCTAGAGCTTGGCGTAGACATAGGCGCGATCGATAACGTCATACTTCTCGGATCGCCAAAGAGCGTAACCCGCGCAATACAGAGGATAGGGAGGGCAGGTCACTCGTTCAAAGAGACTGCGAAGGGGCAGGCGATAGTCCTGAACAGGGACGACCTTGTCGAATGCGCGGTGATGCTGGATGCGATGAAGAGGAAGCGCCTTGATTCTTTCATTGTGCCGAAGAATCCCCTTGACGTGCTTGCGCAGCACATAGTCGGCATGGCGCTTTCGAGGAAGTGGGATGTCGACGAGGCTTACAATATGGTCAGGAATGTCTATGCATACAGCGACCTTCCAAGGAGCGATTTCACTGCGCTGCTAAACTACTTGGCAGGGAATTATGTCGGGCTTGAAAGCAGGAAGGTCTATGGGAAGATATGGTACGAGGAAAAGGACAATGCTTTTGGCAAAAGGGGCATGATGACAAAAGTGATCTACATGCTGAACCTCGGGACGATACCGGACGAGGTCGCGATAAACGTGATGGTGAGCGGGACGAAGAAGTGGGTCGGGAACATAGTGGAGGAATTCCTCATGAAGCTCAAGCCCGGCGACGTCTTCGCGCTAGGAGGGAAGCTGTACAAGTTCGAGTACGCGAAAGCGATGAAGGCTTATGTCGTCCCTGCCGACGCGGCATCGCCGACCATACCGCCATGGTTCTCGGAGCAGCTACCTCTCAGCTACGAGCTCGCGAACGAGATTGGCGCCTTTAGGCTGGAATTCGCAAAGGTGCTGGAGAAGCAGCTCGCGAAGTCGAAGGCAAGGAGAATCGCAAAGGGCCGCATGCCGAAGGATGCGGACAGCTTCCTGAGCAAGCTGCCTGTCGACAGGAACTCGAAGGACGCTTTGTATGGTTACTTCATGGAGCAGCTCCTGTTCGCAAAGCAGATCCCGAACAAGGACCTTCTCCTTATTGAGCTGACAAGGGACATCACCGAGGATAAGCACTATGTAATATTCCACTCCCTTTTCGGGAGGAGGGTCAACGACGCGCTGTCGAGGGCATTCGCCATAAGGATAGGAGAGATGCTTGACGAGGACATAGGGATTATGATAAGCGACAACGGATTCATGCTCGTGTTCGACGAGAAGCCAAGGCTCGATGAAGATAGCCTGAATGAGATAATGAAGGAGATGACGTCCGGCAGCATACTCCCGATCCTGAAGGCGAACGTCAAGAACACAGAGCTGATGAAGAGGAGGTTCAGGCACGCGGCTGGAAGGAGTTTCATGATATTGAGGAATTACAAGGGATGGAAGATAGGGGTGAGCAGGCAGCAGGTGAATTCGCAGCTGGTGCTAAAGGCAGCCGAGCAGATAGACCCGAACTTCCCGATAATAAAGGAGACGTACAGGGAGATACTCAACGACGTCATGGACCTGCCCAGGGCTGAAGAGGTCCTAGGCAGGATAAGAAAAGGCAATCTGCAGTACAAGCTGATACAGACCCCGTTCCCAAGCCCGTTCGCGCACAGCCTGATCACGTTCGGCCATGCCGACGTGATAATGATGAAGGACAGGCATAAATATCTCCAGGAACTTCACAAGATGGTCATGAAAAGGATTGATCAGAAATGATGCTTACAAAGGACTTAGAGCTTCTTGACGGGCTGCCGATTATCCACATAAGGAGCCTCGGCGCGCTCGTATGCGCAGACATGCACCTCGGATATGAGGGAATTATGGCGAAGAAGGGCGCTCTCCTTCCGAAGGTCAACCTAAAGAGCATAATTGGCATGCTGTCCGCAGCGCTCGAAAAGACGAGGGCAAGGCAGGTGATAGTCGACGGCGACATCAAGAATGAGTTCTCAACAGTAGACCAGGAGGAGTTCAACGAGCTCTATGAATTTATACAGTTCGCAAAGGAGAGGAAAGTCCAGCTGGTCCTGATAAAGGGAAACCACGACAACTTTGTCGAGAGGTACAAGGAGCCATTCAAGCTAGTAGTGCATCGGCAGGAGGCAAAAATCGGAAGATACCTCTTTTTCCACGGCGAAGAGCTTCCGAACGCCAAAAAAGGAATCGACATGATGATAATGGGGCATGAGCATCCCTCAATTGGCATATTCAATGCGGTCGGCACAAAGGAAAAGGTGCGCTGCTTCCTGTACGGTTCGTACAGGCGAATCCCTCTTCTGGTTCTTCCAGCGATAAATTACTACGCAGCAGGCACCGACGTAAATATAGAGCCAGGGCATCTTCTTCTCTCGCCGGTCTTCGAGCAGGTTGATGTGGACAGGATGAAGGCGATTGCGATAGGGTACGGCTCTACCATCGACTTCGGCAGTGTCGGAAAGCTCAGGAGGCTCTGATCAGCGCAGACCGACAAGGACCCATGCGAGCACGTTTATCACCAGAAGCAATGTTATGAATATCGCGAACCACTTGACAATCCTCTTGCTCTTTATGTTCGCCTTGTAAAGCCTCCATCCGTCGAACATCGGTATCGGGAACAGGTTTATAACAGCGAGCGATATGTTGAACAGCAGCGATAGGGAGAAGAAGGAATAAAGGAACTCAGTGATGTTGCCCTGCGGTGTGTTGGGCACGGCTTCATAAGGGCTGTACCCTATATATCCCCTTGAGGAGCCGTTCACGGCTATCGCAGTGAAGCTATAGGTGCCAGTGTTGGTCACCATTGTGACGGTGTCGCCTGGCTTCACGTTCGCCTCGACGTTCTCAAGCGTCGTTATGTTGTAGATCCTGTATCCGTTAACATACAGTATCTGCATTCCGGGCTGGAGCACATTCGCAGCAGGGTATCCTGGAACTGTGCTTCCGATGTACACGTTCACGACGTTTGGATATATGAATGCGAGAAGCCCGCTGAGGAGCAGGAAGAATATCACCGCCCATACGAAGTTCGATGCGCTTCCCGCGGCCAGGATCCTGCTCTGCTTTGTCGTATCCAGCTTTGAAAGCTGCCTCTCGTCCGGCTCTACGAACGCACCGATAGGGATTATTCCAAGCACGAGGAGGCCGATGGACTTCACTCTGATTTTCGCAATCCTGGAGAGTATGCCATGGGCGAATTCGTGCACTATCAACAGCACGGCGAGCGATGCAATGCCGGCAACGAGCGGTATGTCGATTCCAGGGATCAGGGGAGCAACTCCCGGGACGACGCCCTGCAATATCGAGTTGTTCGGGCTGCCTGCCGCTACGCTGCCGGCGTAGAGCAGCGCCTTCAACACGATAGTGCCTGCGTTGAAGAGGAGCAGCGCCATGAAGAGCCCGGTGAACCCGAATACCAGCGTCACTATATAATATATAATAGCGAGCGGGGAGGATCCTCCTGTAAGGAGGCTGCCTCCGGAAGGCTGCGTTATCTGCAGCTGTGGCAGGTTTATGAACTGGAATCCAGAGAACGCAGCCGTAAGCACGTAGTACTCCATGAAGAACAGGGAGACGAGCCCGAACACGAATAGCCTCTTGTCTATCTTCCCCTTGAGAAATGGATACGAGAGCAGCCCCAATCCAAGGACTATGCCCCACATCGCCATTCCGTTCCAGAACCATTTGTATCTCTTCGATATGCTGTCTATGAATGAGATGCCTCTCTTTGTCGATGTGAGATAGGTGCCCCACCACCCGATCAGGCCGTTGATGTCCCTTATGAATATTCCAGCAAGCATGAGCGAAAGTATAGCTGAGATCCACTGTGCAGCAAGGCCAAGCTGCGGGGTTACGTAGATGAAGTATATCAGCGAGAGTTCCAGCGCCACTATCAAGAGAGTCAGCAGAGCCCTTGCCAATGCATTCTTTATCCTGGGCTTTGGCGGCGTCATCTCAGGCGGTTGATTTTTCGCTCTGGCCATGAAATTCATAATAATAGGGCACGAAGCTTTATTAATGCACATTATTTATCATGTTTGAATCTGTGATGCAATGGCACCGCCCGACTATGCGATAGAACTTGCGCTTCTTGCAGTTACGATCTTTGCAGTATCTGGAGTGATACAGAAGAGGGTGGCGGACAGGATCAGGGATGCGAGGACAGCCGTCTTCGTAGTCGGGTTCGGCATCCTTCCGCTGCTGGCGATGTACCTGCTGTACTTCAATGCGCTGAGCACTTCCGCGCTTATCCTGGCCGTCGTATCGGGCATATTCTTCATGGGCGGCGACTTCCTCTATTTCGACTCCCTTGAAAAGGAGCAGGTCTCGAAGGCATACAGCATAGGCATCGTGCAGCCATTGCTGGTAATAATATTCAGCGTTGCAGTCTTGGGAGAGCACATAACAACACTAGAGGCGGTGGCTGGCGCGATAATGATATTCGGGCTTGCCTTCCTCGATACTGAGAAAAAGAGGCTGCGCAGAGACAGGAAGATGACGCCCGCCATACTCGGAAACATGTCATGGGCGATATACTGGATGTTCCTCTCCTCGTCCATAGTGTCTTCCGGCCAGATAGCCGCGCCAATCATAATATCGAGGATGGTCGGGTTCGCTGCGATACTTCTTGTATTTGGGGTGCTAAGGAACAGGAAGACGGAGAGGATAAGGAAGAACACGAACATAAAGCGCATCGCACTGCTCGGCGCCGCAACGGGAATTCTCGACGGTGCGGGGAACGGGATATGGGCGATAACTGTGACGCTAAAGAGCCTAGCCATAGCAAGCATGATCCAGCTGCTCGGCCCATTCATCGTGATAGTCATCGCCTATCTCGTTTACAGGGAGAGGCTGAGCAAGGCCCAGGCAGCAGGGCTCCTTATTGCAGTGGCTGGTGCAATAATCCTTGCAATAAGCTAAGACATACTGTTGAAAAGAGGGCGTTAGACCTAAAGAAGACAAGTTCGAGCTCACGGAGGAGGGGATGAAGTGGATTGACCCGGAAAGGATACTTGTAAACCAGTCGGATAAGCTGGGATCGGAGGAACATAAAAGGCTGCTGATAAAGACGATAGAGAAACTCCACGAAAGCAATACCCTTGTCCTAACAACCAGTGAAAAGCACTCGTTCGACCTTCTTGGCTACTCTGCAAACCCAAACAAGAAATGGGTATGGGACCAGAAAGGGATGAAGGGGTATGAAGTGCAGACATCAGCGAAAGCGGATTCGATAGAAATGAACAGGGGGAAAGCGGAAAGATGGAAAATTCCTCTTGTATGGATTGCTGAAAATAATGAAATCTTAGAAGAGATAAGGAGGAATACCGAAAACAAGAATGAATATTTATTGTTGGAATAGATTACTTTACAGCACCATCGTCAAGATAATTTACAGAGCTGTTTCTGGCTGATGAATCACGTATTTTGTTAAATTTTTCTATAGCGTGCTTGAGCTCTGAAAGTTCACTAATCTTTATATTGCATTGGCTATTTCCGACTTCTCTATTTTTCCGGTCTAGATAACAAAAAGATATTCCAAAATCCATTGAAAATCCATCACTCTCTGGTTCATTTCCAATCATTAGGCATTCGCTTGGCTTGAGTCTAGTCTTCTCTAAAAAAATTTGAAAAGTCTACCGCGTTCATCCTTTCGCACACCAATCTCTTTCGAGATAAATATTCCTTTAAATGGAACTCCAGCAAATTGCAAGAGATCGGACCTTGCATTTCTGCTTATCGCATCTGACACTATATAGATATCGAAGTTTTTAGAGAGGTCTTTCAAAAGTCTGGCGGAGTTATCAAGAATCCGCACATTCCGGTTTCTTAAATTAATATCCTAGAGAATTCCCCCGACCTCGTCGGGGGTTGAAACCCAAGAACTATCTCTTTTTATATCGAAGATTTTGTCAATGCGACCGTTAGGTCGCAAAGACGTGAGTCA
>JAJYDY010000042.1 GCA_021790455.1 Microcaldota archaeon
CTTTTAGAGCTCGAGGAAATAGCTGAGAGGCACCTTGAAGATGGAGAGATATTTACAAATAAGGCTGAAACATTCGCTACAATCATCGGAAAGCTAAGAAAATAAAATTAAAAGACATTCTATCATTCTACTTTCTTCACAGATATTTTCAATATTGCTCCTTCCAGATTGAGCTCCTTTTGTTTTGCTCCTTCTATTAGCTTTTGCTTCAGTGAAGAGGCATTGAGGTCCTTCCTCACTTTCTTTTCATTTGATTCTATTATCTTCTGCATGTCTGGCAGTGCTTCGTAGCCCAATTCTATCTTGTCAGTCTTCTTTAGATTGAGCTCCTTCCTTACAATCTGGACGCTCCTTTCGAACTCCCTGAGGAGCGCTTCCTCCTTCAGCTTTGTTGGGATGTTCTCGTCAATAAACGCCTTTCCGTATTTGAAGAGCACCGCATCTCCTTCTTCCACCCCCTGCACCACCATAAAGTGCTCTGGCTTTATTTCAACATTTCCAGTTCCTATATCAAGCAGGTAGTATCCCTGCTTGTCTATGCTGCCCCTGAGCTCACCTGGATTTACGTTTTTCAATGCCCTCACGACTGCGCTCGCTTTTTCCTTGAACGACGGCCCAATTTTCGGGAACACAGGCTTGACCTCTTCTTTTACGCCGCTCACCCTCTTCAGTTCGAGCTTCCTCGCATTCACGTAGTTTTCGACCATCCCAGACAGCTTTTCCAGTGCTGAGTATGCAGGATCGCTCGTTACTTCAAGAGTCGCAATCGCAACCGGCCACCTTAGCGATATGTTCGCCTTCTCCCTGCTATTGAGGAGTGCGGTAATCGAATCCTTGACTACCTCCATGTCCTTCTCCAGGTCGGCGTTGGCCATCCTCTTCACGCTCTTCGGCCACTTCGCCAGCAATACGCTCTCCCCCTGCTGCGCGAAGAGCTCCCTGTATATGTATTCGCACGAGAACGGCGTTGCAATAGACAGCATTATAACGAGGTCCCTAAGGATGTATCCTGTGAGGTTCGCTATCCTCTTCAGCTCTCCCCTCCCCGCTTCTGAAGCCCTTTGCTTAGCGAACTTTAGGTAGAACCTGCTGAAGTCCTCTATGAAGAAGTTTCTCATCGCGCCGACTGCCTCATCTATCGCATAAGCGTCCATGTCCTTCGTTACCTTCTCTATCAGGGTGTTTAGCCTTGAGAGTATCCATAGATCCTCGCTCTGCAGCTTGCCCAACGACGGCCTCCTTACTCCCTTTAGGTTGAACTCTGAAAGCGCAGAGAACTCCTTGACGAGTTCCGATATATTGTAGAGCGTGATTATGTGGTTGTTCGCCTCCTTCAGTTCGCTCTGCTTGAGCTTCAGGTCTAGGTATCTTGGCTTGCTCGTGACAAAGAGACGCCATCCATCGACAGACGATATCTTGAGCAGGTCGTCAGTTGTCACCGCATTGCCGTGACTCCTGTGTATCTCTCCGCCGAACTCGTCCTTCATCATGCCCCCTATTGTGACGCTCCTGAATGGCGTCTTCCCATGAGCAGCCACCCCTGTCCTGAGGAGCGTGCTGAACCATCCCCTTATCTGGTCGAGGCTTTCTGTTATGTAGTCGGCAGGATACAGCCTTACGAACTCCTCATCGCTGAGGCTTGCTGTGTGCGCTATCCCTGATTCGTACCAGACATCGACGGTATCTGCCACTCTTTTCATTGCGCTGCCGCACTTCTTGCACTTGAAGGTGATAGCGTCTATGTGCGGCTTGTGGAGCTCCATGTCTGTGGGCTCCTTCTGAAGTCCAGCCCTTTCCATCAGCCCCCTGACAGAGCCTATGACCTCTATCTCCTTGCACTGCTCGCATATCCATATCGGAAGCGGAGCACCCCAATACCTCTGTCTCGATATGCACCAGTCTGGAGAGCTCTCTATCGCATCAGCGAACCACTTCTGCGCGAACTGCGGATACCATGAAATCTTCTCATTCTGCTTAAGCATCTTCTTCTTTATCTTCCCCACATTGATGAACCACTGGGGAGTTGCAAGGAATATCAGCTTGCTGCGGCACCTCCAGCAGTGCGGATACGTATGGGTAAGAGTGCCAGAGAAGAGAAGGTCACCGCTGGCCTTAAGGTCTGCGAGCACTGCCTCGTTCGCCTCCTTCGGCACGCTTATGCCTTTGTACGCACCTGCATCTTCCGTGTACTTCGCATGCATGTCTACGGGCGAGAATACAGGTATCTTGTTCCTCTTCGCTAGGAAATAATCCTCAGGCCCGTGGCCAGGAGCCACATGAAGAAGCCCTGTTCCTTCAGAGACGGATACAAGCTGCTCGCCGAGGAGCACCCTATGGTATTTGTTGAATGACTTTTGCATCGGCGCCTTTCCTTCGAGAGGGCTTGAGTAAAGTGTGCCCTCAAGCTCGGATCCCATGAAGTTGCTCCTCACGATATTGCTTTTCCCCATCTCGTTTGTGAAGACGTCCAGCCTGTCCTTCGCCACTATGTAGTTGAACCCCTCCACCTCCGCGACTACATATTCCACCTTTGGATTGACCGCTATCGCCATGTTTGCGGGCAGCGTCCATGGCGTAGTTGTCCAAATGACAAGATATGTGTTCTCGGGCAGCTTCAGCTTTGGAGAGCTCCTGACTTTGTACCTTACGAAAATCGAATTGTCCTTTTCGTCTGCATATTCCACCTCCGGTCCCTGCGTAGAGAGCACAGTTCCGCATCTTGCGCAGTAAGCCATAGGCTTCAGGTCCTTGTAGAGCAGCCCTTTGTCATGCATCTTCTTGAATATTTCCCATCCCTTGCTTATGTAGGCGCTTCTGTAAGGCACATAATATGTGTCCAAGTCCATCGTAACTCCGAACCTCTTAAGCAGCACAACGGATTCCACCATCTCCTTGTCAACGTAATCCTTGCAAGCCTTCACGAAGTTGGCTACGCCTACCTTCGTCTCTATCTCGTCCTTCGATGATAGGTTGAGGCTTCTCTCTATCTTGTTTTCTATCGGGAGGCCGTGGACGTCGAATCCACCCCTATCATGGACATCGAAGCCAGCGAACCTCTTGTACTTGGTGACGAGGTCCTTTATCGCATAAACCCACATATGGTGCGCCGCGAGCCCGTATGCATTCGGAGGACCGTCGAGGAAGTAGAACTTTTTTTTGCCCCTGTTCCTCTCCTTTAGCTTCTGTACTATGTGCTCCGCCTTCCAGGTTCCGAGTATTTTCTCTTCTCTTTCGTTAAGGTTCAGCATCAAGACCACAGATTAAGCAGAAAATGATAACAGGTATTTATACTTACGATTCGCAAATCTCTTAAAGGTTATGTGCGCGATTGGATGTTCGGCCTTCAAAGAAGAGCGTCCCAGAGCAGGGGATACAGCGGCAGCGATACCCACAGGCACATAGACAGGCTGATAAACGACAACAGCAGCGTGCTGAAGGTTGTGAGCCCCTTCATAACGCCGGACTATGCAGGCATGCTGCAGAGGGTGTCGAAGAGAAAGAGGGTGTATATCCTCACCTCGAGGGCGCAGTCTGCGAAGCAGGATGAGGCTATAAGCATCATGCAGAGCAAAAGGAGGGTCATGAGCTACAAGATAATCCTGGGGCTAGCGCTGGTCCTTCTTGGAACTATCGCACTCAAGCTATTCCTATACTCTGCGATAAGCGCGGCTGCGCTGGTGCTAGCGGCTGCCCTCTGGTTGAGAAGACCGAGGTCTAACCTCAGGCTGAAAGTTGTGACAAGCAGATTCATACACGAGAAGCTTTACCTCTCCGACAGGAGCGCGATAGTAGGGAGCGCCAACCTCACATATGCCGGCACCCACAAGAACATAGAGCACATAGAGATAATAGATGACAGGGCAAGGATCAACGAACTTTCTGAGCACTTCGATGAGCTGTGGGGCACGTACTAGCGGCGCTTAAAACTTGCTGTACAAAAAGAGGAAAGAGAGTAACTTATAAAAATACGAGGAGCCGTAATCTTTTGAATACTGATGCTGTAAGATTAGACTAATCTGCGACAAAGTGGGAGCTTGGCAAAAGAAGACAATGACAGGAAGGGGAAGCACGAAAAGGAAAAGGCAGACGCAGGCCAGTTCGCTGAAAAGGCCGGGAAGGGGAGCTCAAAGACTACTTTCTCTATAGACAAAGTCAAGGATTTCCCCGACTGGTACGACCGCGCCCTCGAGGTAGGCGCGATAGTCGACGTGAGGTATCCTGTGAAGGGGATGAACGTCTGGATGCCCTATGGATACGCCGCCCTCAATACGATGATGAGCATGATGCAAGAGATCATGAACAGGACGGGGCACAAGGAGACGTACTTCCCCATGCTGATTCCCGAGTCTATATTCGGGAAGGAAAGGGACTTCCTCAAGGGTTTCAAGGGAGAGGCTTTCGTGGTGACAAAGGCTGGCACAAGCGACCTTGCAGAGAAGCTATACGTCAGACCTACATCAGAGACCGTCATATACGAGACCGTAAGGCTATGGATAAGGTCTTCTGCGGATCTGCCGCTCAAACTGTACCAGATAGTCAACATGTTCAGGCACGAGACGAAACAGACAAGGCCGATGCTCAGGCTCAGGGAAGTGGCGAAGTTCAAGGAGGCGCACACGTTCCATGCTACCGCTGAGGAGGCTGAAGCGCAGATGAAAGAAGCGATAGACGCTTACAAGGAGTTCTTCGACAGGCTCCTCATACCGTATATAATCGTGAGGACGCCAAGCTGGGACACCTTCGCGGGCGCTGTATACAACATTGACTTCATATCGGTGATACCGGACGGCAAGGCGATAGAGCTCGCGTCTGTGATAAACCTCGGCCAGAAGTTCGCCAAGGCATTCAACCTCACTTACCAGACTGGAGAGAATTCGAAGGAGTACGTGCACCAGACCTGCTATGGGATATCTGAGAGAGAGCTTGGGGTGCTCATCGCAGTACACGGGGACAACGATGGACTGATCCTGCCACCTGTGATAGCGCCAATTCATGTAGTGATTGTGCCGATAATGAAAAAGGGCAAGGAGGATGCGCTCAGGAAGAGGGCAGGAGAGATAAGGGACGAGCTCTCGAAGAAAGGCTTCAAGGCCGAGGTAGACACAAGAGAAAAAGGAGCTGGCGACAAGTTCTATGAATGGGAAGCCAAGGGAGTTCCGATAAGGATCGAGTTCGGACCAAGGGAGCTTGAGACAGGGAATGTTGTGCTTTACAGGAGGGACAAGCAGATGAAAGTTAATGTCGCTCAATCGAATCTGGCAGGGCAGATAAGCGAGGCGCTCGAAGATATCTCTGCAGTCCTAAAGGAGCGCGCGGATGCCTACCTGAAGGCGAGGATATTCCACTTCAAGACATCAGCCGAGCTCATGGAGAAGTACACAGAGAGGGAGGGGATAGTCGGGCTTCCATGGTGCAGCGACGAAAAATGCGGAAGGAAGCTTGAAGAGGAGATAGGGATACCTACAATCGGGTTCGTGCCGGACAAGAAGCTGAACGAGGCTTGCGCATCATGCGGAGAGAAAGGGCACACAGTCGAGATGTTCTTCGGAAGGACATACTAGTTTCAGATGCTATTTTCTGTATTGGTAATAGCTGTCAAAGGTGCCAAACTTGCTGCCGATATGCCTGGATATGAAGTCAGCCACATTTGTCGGCTCTCTTCCAGTTTGGAAGCGCACCTTCACAACGAGGCCGTAGTTCCCATCCGCGATAAGCACCTCCTCCACGGGCTTCAGGCTGATAAGACTATCAGCTACCTCATCCAGGTTCACATCCTCCTTCGGTTCAATAAGGTAGAACCTATGGAATACTCCACGCTTTTGATTCCCCAATCTTGTTTTCACTCTTCCACCCCAAATTGTCAGTATTGCACCACAGGCAAATCATCCTTATCACTCCGTCAGCGGCACTCCTTCGCATATATTTGCTGCACCTAGGGCATCTCATGAGTATCACAGGACAATGGCAAAGTAAAGAAAGACAGAGATCAGCGTCACAATAGAAAGCCTCTGAAGGAACAGTTCCATTCTATCGCTCATAAAAATAACCATGAATCATTTGGGTGAGAAGGAGGGTGATGCAGGAGTGAAAAAGAACACAAGGTAAACCCTGTATCCTGTACTCGCGCTTTCTTTTGGGTGACTTGCTGGTGCCTTTGGCGATGCGCACCAGCGACTCGCAGAACTAGAATGGTTGTCCGAGTCTGAAGAAGCGTTTAGATC
>JAJYDY010000043.1 GCA_021790455.1 Microcaldota archaeon
CCAAGTAATGTTTCGGAAGGTAAGGTAATGTCCTTTCGAGTTCGCCCTTTATGAGTGCGAACTGAGCTTTGGAACCGCACCCAAAGGCTTTAGAATCTTCGGCTTTCAACCCGTAATCGCACCCAGACCCGCCTGCAGGCTTGTCGCCTGCTTTGACGAGAGCTTTCTGATTAAACTCTTTCCCAAAGAGTTTATTGGACTCGGCGGGGATCGCACCCGCCCCAATTAATTATAAGTGGACTCTGCGGGATTTGAACCCGCAATCTTTCCGTTGCGAACGGAACGCGTTACCGGGTTGCGCTAAGAGCCCCTCCTCTATCGGTGGTAATTAAAGATATTTAGCCTTTATTACTCTATCCTTAATGATACTCCATGGCTGAGAAGAAGAGGCGCGACTCAGAAGTTTCACGCATTACGAGGAAGAAACTGGAGTTCGTACTAAAGACCGTTCTCAAGGACGTCAAACCCACAGAAGAGGAGATGGAGTCCACTACCCACTATGTGAACGACCTTGTCCAGAGGCTGAAGAAGGCAATCCCAAAGAACGTCGAGATCGTTTCCGTAGGCTCTGTCGCCCGCGGCACGCAGATAAGAGGCACTTCAGACATAGACATATTCCTGCTGTTCCCGAAGCACTTCACAAAGGAACAGGCTGCAGAGAAGGGGATGGAGGTCGCGAAGAGTATAGTGGCGAAGCGCAAGAACGAGAGATTCGAGATAAAGTACGCACAGCATCCATATGTGAGGCTAATCCTGGGCGATATGGGACTCACCGCAGACATAGTCCCGGCTTTCAAGATAAACAATGCGCTAGAACGAATAACGGCTGTCGACAGGACTCCGCTCCACAACAAGTTCGTGAACGAGCACATAGATAAGGAACAGAAGGACAATGTGAGACTGCTCAAGGCGTTCCTCAATGCACACGGGATACACGGTGCAGACGTAGAGACGGAGGGCTTTTCAGGATACCTTTGCGAGCTCCTGATTTATCAGTATGAATCATTCATCGACCTTATAACAAAAATAGCAGACTTGCAGCTTCCTCTTGTGATCCTGCCAAGCAAGAAAGTTATACTAAATCCAAAGAGCGCAGAGGCAAAGGTTCTAGTGAAGAAGTTCGACAAGGATTTTGTCGTGGTAGACCCTACTGATGATAACAGGAACGTTGCAGCTGCGGTGTCCAAGGAATCGCTTGCGCGATTCGTCGTCGCATCAAGGCTGCTGCTGCGCTCTCCCACGCTCGACTTCTTCTACGGGCCGAAGTACTCCGATGTCTATACAGAGAGGAAGCTGATGCGCTTGCGGAAGGAACTTGGCCTTGATATCTACCTGCTCCACTTCAAGGTCAAGAACGTTGCAGAGGACATAATCTGGCAGCAGCTCCGCAGGTTCAAGGCACGGCTGAACCACGAGCTGCTGGAAAACGGATTTGACACGGCAGTCTCTTTCGAGAACGTCTCCAAGGATAATGGAATCATCGCGTTCTTCATGAAGACATATATGATTAGCCACTATGTAGCAAAGGGACCTAGCATCTACATGAGGGAAGCCAGCAGCCGCTTCACAGATGCGCACACAAAGTCGCTCGGGATAATGTTTGACGGTGACAGGCTCGTCTCCCTGGAGGAGTCGACGCACAAGACTCCGAAGGATGTGATACTCCACGCAATGAAGAGCAGGGACGGATTTCCCTCTTCCCTCAGGAGGGAGGATGCAAGGCTGTTCGTCAATGACATGCCTGAGCAGATTGCAAAGCTGCTATACGCGGCTTTCGTGAAGAAGACGAGCATCTAGGTTTAGACGCAAAGCAACGGAAATCGCTATCGGCAAAAGCAAGACTTAAATTAGGCGTATACCGCAATAGGCCAACTGATGAAGACCAAGAGCTGGAAGAACCTGAAGGCTATGAATCAATCACTCAAAAAGTTGAAGCGGTTGGCCACAGGTTCCTACGTCAGCGCTGGGCGCAGAGGGTAATGGCTTTAACCAGAAAGGGCGCGCCTTGAATCAAAGACCGTACAAGTTGCCCTTCTTAACCATCTTCAGGAGGTCATTGAGCTTGTTTATTTCTCTCCTTCTAGGCCTTTTCACGCTCCTTCCCTCCGCGAGCGCTGCTATGTACCTCTTCAACTTCCTAATGTCAGATGCGCTCTCGACTTCGTAGGTTTCCCTGCACATTCCGGATATCTTCCCTCCGCAGTAGTCTGTCGCCTCTGCGATGAGGTTGTCCCTTATCTTCTCCCTCGAATATCTCCTCTCCTCCATCCTCCCCGCAAGAGTCTCCAACCCAGATCTCTTCACTATCGCAACAGCATACTGCAGCTTCAGCTCCGGCGCGAGATGGCCTGTCACGAAAATAGTCATACCTATTGACTTCCTTATCTCCCTCTTCATCGCTGCGGTCAGAGCTCCAAGCTTTACTATCTTAGTTCCGAACTTGTCCTTTCCAGAATACAGCTTGTACTTGTTGACTATGTCATTTATCTCTATTACTTTCGAATTCGGTATCCCCCCTGCGAACTCCTTTGCGAGCGTGGTCTTCCCTGCGCCTGGCGTTCCGGTTATCGCAACAATCAGCCTGTCCATATGTCAGCGCGCTTTTATGAAGTCCTTTGCGGTGTCGAACAGCAGAGCGAGCTCGTCCCTAGTACCTTGGAGCGAGAGGGCTTCGTTGGGAGGGAGGTACACGCGCAGTACATACTGCTTTTCACCGGAGAAGTACCACTCTCCTACGCTCGAGTTCCCATATCTTACTGTAGAATCTGTTATGTATTTTGATGAGCTGACGAGCTTCTCGACCAATGCAGTTATGCCTGTGTCAACCGAGTCGACATAGATTATCTCGTCCTTTGTCTGGTCCCGGTATGTGAGAGCCGGCCTGACTATCGGGACCTTGTACTGCTTCGCCTGCATGCTTATGCTCTGCGAGAGCTGCTTCGTTGCCGAATCAGCCTTCGATACGTCGCTGTCCAGCTTCGCCTTCTGTGCGGTCATGCCGGCAAGCGCGGTATCAACGAACTTCAACGCATCGTCCTGCATGTTCCCTGCTGTTGCCTCGATGTTGGGCTGCTTCGCGAACTTGGCAGGGTTTGTCAGGAATTCCCTTAATGTGAACTTGTACTTACCCTTGAGACTGTCGTCAATGTTTGTCATTACCCCATCTGTATAATCGCTCCACAAAGCAGCCATGCTATCACCTATAACTTAATAAAGATTAAGTTTAATAACCATTCGATGGCTGGTTCTGACGAAGCAACGAAGGAGAGGGTAGAGAAGGACATACAGAAGTTCTACCTCAATATCGGCAAGATAGAGGGAGTGACCAAAGACGGGAACATGCTGAAGATAGTAGATCTCTCCCGCATGTACGCGAGCGATGCGAAAAGCTACTTGGACAAGGGTGACTTCATTTCTGCATTCTCGTGCATCTCATATGCGCACGGCCTCCTGGATGCGATCCTGAAGCTCAATGGGAGTGATAGCGCGGATGTACAGTGAAGGGAGGGCAAGGATAGAAGCCGGAGCGGCATTCCTGAATCCACTTGCGAGATTCTCAAGGGACTTCAGCATTGCGCTTGTCAGCACATTCGCAAAGAGGGATACAAAGATACTTGACTCCACAGCTGCTACGGGGATAAGGGGGATACGCTACTACCTTGAGACGAAGTCAAGGGCTGTCACACTCCTTGAGATAAACAGGAGAGTTTCCGTTTCTATGAGAAGGAACGTAAGGGCGAATAAGGTGAAGGCGGCCACGGTGAACAAGAGCATACAGGAATTCGCCAACTCGACGAAGGAACGCTTCGACGTGATAGACCTTGACCCTTTCGGAAGCATCGCTCCAGATCTCTTCGATGTGCTAAAGATATCAAGGGACGGCACCTATCTCTTTCTCACGGCGACAGACATGGCTGTGCTCTGCGGAGCGCACGAGCAGGCGTGCCTGAAAATCTACGATGCGAAGCCGATGCACAACGAGGTGTGCCACGAGGTCGCCGCGAGAATTCTGATCGGATTTGCAGCAAGGCTCGCGGCGCAGTTCAACTTCGGAATAGAAGTGGCGTTCTCGATTTCCTACGCGCATTACCTCCGTGTTATACTGCGGCTGCACCAGGGTGCAGATTCGGCTAAGGATTCCATTGCGCAGCTTGGATATTCCTACTTCTGCGAGAAGTGCGGATACAGGAATGCAGGCGCGAGCACTTTCCCAAAGGAGAGGGACTGCCCAGCTTGCGGGAACAGGCTGCTGATAGGGGGTAAGCTGTGGACCGGCAGCCTTTACGACAGGAAAATGCTGAAAAAAGCGATATCAGAATTCAAGAGGCGAAAGTTCGATGACGCAGGCCTGCGCATGCTAGAAACCATAATGAATGAACCTGATGCACCGCTCTACTACTCTATTCCTAAGATAACGAAGAAGATGCGCCTCCCATCGATAAGCCCATCAATTGTTGCAGAGTCGCTGAGGAAGAAGAGGTTCGAAGCGGAGAAGACACACTTCGAAAAGGATTGCATAAAAACGAACGCGGGAATTGCCGAGATAAAGGAAGAAATAGCTGGATTATCGGAACAATCCGAAAAGGTATAAATATTAGGTGCGCCACAATTATATTGAAAAGAAAGGGATGGAAGAACAGAAAGTCTGAGTGAAGGGATTACGCCTTGGGTGAGGTGTAAAATGGGTGAAGAAAGAGTCGGTGAGGGTAGATGGGCGAATACATAGAAAAGGAGTACTGCAGGGGCTGCGGGGCGCAAGTCACGCAATTCTCTAGAAGGTACTCCATGAGCAGGAGCGACTACTACTGCGCAAAATGCGCAGCGCGGTTCGATGCGGAATATACCATCGCACACACCTGTTCGGTCTGCAGAAGGAGCCTAAGTGGCAGTGAGCACAAGATGGTGATGCCATCTAAGCTATACGGTGACGAGCCGATGCCGTTCGTGCATAGGATAATTTGCATGAACTGCTACCAGAAGCTGGGGTACAGGGACATGGACACCAGCACTATGCGCAACAGGCTCTTCAGGATAAGGGCAAGGATAAGGAGGGGTATAGCGAAAAGGCAGGTCGAGAAGCAGTTGAAGACGACGGTAACAGCATAAAGTAAAACCGCGGCTTATCACTAGGGTTCTCCACGCACTTTTTTCCAGCTTTTCCGGTTTCCAACTCTTTTAGTCTTTGCTTTACTTCTTGGCCCTTGTGCTGATGCTTATCATGTGGTGCTCATTCTCGTATCCAAGCGCAGTCTTGAAAGTGTCGGGGTCCATAGCCAGGGTGCTGTCTGAATAAGGATCGTTGATGTAAAAAGTATCCTTGTCGTAGCCCTTGACAACGACCCAGTGTGGTGATGGATCCAGGTAAGGGTTCAGCGCGTTCGCGTTGACCAGCACAATAGGGATCCTTCCCGAGTTTATCTGCTTCTTTATAGTGTTTATTGTGGTGAGGCCATACTGCTCCTTCACGTTGAGATCCTGCGCCTTCTTCCTTATTTCGTTGAAAGATGAGTTTAGCGTATCGAGGTTTACTCCTTCATAGACCGCAAGCCTCTTCTCGTAGCCCTCGTCCTTGACGTTGCTGAATATCTGCGGAGAGGCACCCCTCTTAGCAAGAGCATATGCGAGTCCGTACCTTGAGCCGTGCCATACGCTTCCGGATATTGCATCCTGCCATATCTCGAATTCCATGTCCTTCTTAAGCTTGAGATCCTTCTTGAGGTACTTCAATATCATCATGGCGCATGCCGCACTGCTCGTGAACTCGTAGGTCTGGGCGTAATTCGGTATCTCGAATACTTTCGACTCCTTCATGTGAGCGTGAGGCTTCGATGACGGTTTCTTTCCGCCGGGAGCTGATTTCCTTTTTGCATTTTTAGTCGCCATTTTAACACCCAAGTATCAATGCAGGGAGGGAGATTTGTTCATGTGGATTTTGAACTCCCGTAGGCCTAAGCCAACAGATCTTGAGTCTGCCGCGTTTGACCAAGCTCCGCCATCCCTGCACGCTAATAGTTGTAGACATTCCTCTTAAATAACTATTTGTAATCATAAAATCGAAGTTTTTTATGTGTTTGCTGCTGTTCACGTGTCCCACGCATGTTATGGGCATTACATAATATATATAGGTATCTGTCGGTTTTTCGGGGAAATATTTAAGCTTTCCCGATGCTGGAAAGGGAGAAGGAA
>JAJYDY010000009.1 GCA_021790455.1 Microcaldota archaeon
ATATCGTATTGCAACTTATAAATAGCCATTATTACGTTTACAAACACGAAAACTTATGGGATAGGGTAAAAAAGAGGAATAAGATAAAGTCGGAATATCTTGGCAAGATAACTGAGGATGGCGCATTTATCAAGAAAGCCATCTCTAAAGAAGAAAAACAGATAGCTATCACAGAAGCGTTTATTGAAGCGCATGGAGGTAGGATTATCTGGCCTTCGGCGGAACAAGAAACTGCACCATTTGAATTTACGGAAACTGATGATAGAATACTTGCTCTTTTAAGTGCAAATGCACGCAATAGTATTGTAGAAATTAGTAAAAGGATCGGGCTGTCAGAACCAACAGTAACAAAAAGAATAAAAGATTTAGAAGAAAAACTTGGTATTAGGTATACAATTGACTCTACGCTCGAACGACTACATCATTATCAATTTGTTGCTCTAGTGAAATTCATTGATGAACGACCTAACTATCTAGATATCAAGAAGCTAGTGGAGGATGATCCTAGAATAAGGCTTGCCTTATCAGCGAGAGGCGCATATGATCTTTTTATCTTCATGTTCGTAAACGAACCATTAGAAGCAGAGGAAATAATATATAAGTTGCGCTCCAGCCAAACATTGTCTAACTATGACTCTAGGTGGTATGTGAGTTATCATTCTCAGAGTTACGGCTTTATTCCACCTCGAGACAAATTTTTTGAGTTGGTAGAAAAAAGAGTATGGCATAAGCGCAAGGAAAATCCAAGAAAACTGCCCGGTCAATTTTTCTATAGGGAATATGCAGTAGTCAAAGAATTAAGTCAAAATAGTACTACACCCTTTAATCTGATAGACGAAAAATATGGCTTAAAGAAAGGTTCAGCACAGAATACCTACCATAGATTGTTATCTGATGGGAGCATACGAAGTGCTACAATTACAATGGATAAACCACCTATTAAGGGAACTGCCATTATTGTGCTGGAACAGGAGAATATTGATGCATTCAATAAGAATAAAAAAGGGTTTTTTGAGTACAGGCTCTCAGATAAGAACTTGCCACTTAACAAGTTATTGTTTTCTGGTGATCTTGGGTCTCCGTATGGATTACTGATTATTGCACCTCTTTTTCATGATGGTGATTTAGAAAGGTTAGAAATGGAGCTAGCAGACGTAGCGAAAGGGACTAAACACCAAACCTCTATAGTATCCGATATTTTAGTAGGTAACTTGGGTTTCAGAAAAATAGAGAGTAAGTATACGCATCTTTACAAAAAGCTACAAGAAGAGCAACAGATTAAACAATAAATAGCTGGCTATGCTAGAATTAGTTCCGATTTATATCTAGTTTCCATCTCCGCCCATTATTTTCACCATTTTAATAATCTATGCCTCCTTCTATCTATATCACTAATCCAAACTGGGTTGATAAGGTTTAAATACCCTTTGTGCAGGCACTGCTGGTGTATACAATTGACGAAGCTGGCCTCGGAATTATTCCTCACTCGTCCAGATTCAGGTAGTAGGTGTGCCTGTATACCTTCTTCCCGTCCTTTACGCCATAGAGGGTAAACGATGCCTTCGGCACAAGCCTGTTCAGGTAGAAGAAGTTCTTCGTCATCAGCCTGTCGCTGATGTAGATGTCGAGCCCGTTGTCAATCTCCTCTGTCTTGGATATGAAGCCGTTCCTCATCGTTACGAACTTGATGATCTTCTGCTCCATCTTCGCAACCCTCTCCTTGTCCCCCCTGAGCTGCACCATCGCCTCGTAGTAGCCGGAGCTCTTCCTGTAGCAGTCCTGGCATATCTGGTGCTCCATCTTGAGTTCTATCCCCTTCTCAAAGGTTACGCTGTCGTCCCCCGCAGGCGCCGTTATCTTCAGAAGCGCGCTGTCTTCCGATATCTTCTCTATCCTTACCTTGCACTTTGAGTTGCAGATCTCCTTCGCGAGGACGGTCTCGAGCAGCTCGTTGCTGCTGTTCTGGTAGCCAGCCGGCCCCTTCACCCTCCCGCACCTCCTGCAGTGGATTATCTTCGCCTTCCCAGGAGTGCGCTTGGACAGCTTCTCCGCTGTGCACACCTCGCAGAACTCGCCTATGAACCTTACCTTGTCGCTTGACCTGTCGCAGGTAGGGCAGTGCTTTATGATGAGAATCACTTTGTTGTTGGTTAAGCATGACTAAGCGTAACGCTTGCTGATTATGGCGCCGTATGCCGGCCTCGTGACGAATACGCTGAGCAATGCGCCGAATATAGTCGCCTCGGAGAAGCCGATTACCGTGACGAGCGAAGTCGAAAGGAAGAGCGGCAGCATGGCGATGACGAGAAGCGCTGCGTCCGCCCATACTATGTAGAATGCGTTGCCGAGCAGCGCCTTCGCGGAGAGGTCCACCTTCCTGGCTATTATCTCATCGGTTATTATCACCTGCGCGTCGACGCCTGTTCCTATGACTGCTATCATTCCTGCCACGGCGGCGAGGTCTATGGTCCCGACCAGCCCGATGATGGAGACTATTATGAAGAGCTCCATCGCGGTAGTGAGCAGTATCGGCACTACGAGGAAGGCCTTCCTGTACCTGATTACCATGAAAATCGAGACAAGCACTATTGCGATTATGCCCGCGATTCCGCTGATGTAGAGGAAATGAGCCCCCAGCGTCGGCGGTATCGTTGTCGGCGTTCCTGGTATTACGGCGACAGGCAGCGCCCCACCGCTCAGCACGCTGGCTATCTTCTTCGACTCGTTCTGCGCGTACGCAAGCTTCTGCGATGCGGTGAGGTTCAGCGGCGCCTGCCCGTTTATTTCAAATGAGTTTGTTATGTTGCCGTTGGTCAGCGCTGGAGACAGCGTAGGCGCAGTTATCAGGCCGACCATCGCCCACGCGTCCACTCCGCTGTAGTTGAAAGTGTAGGGGATGTAGCTCGGAGTCATGTTCGCTTCGCTCTCCAGCTTAACAGTGTAATTGTTCGCTCTCAGGAAAGAGAGCAGGCTCTGGTTGAGGTTCACGCTTGCGAACACCGTGCTGAACTTTGCCTTCGATGAGTTTGAGGAGAGGTAATTCTCTGCATAGAGTATGCTGCTGTTCGAGTTTGATACGGAGAGCACAGGTACGGTCTGGTTCCCGAGCGCGAGAACTCCTTGCATGTCGCTCAGCTCCTGCGCAGGCGTCTTCTTCAGCTGTGCGCTTCCCAGCCATGAGCTGTTTATCAGTATCACCGTGCGCGTAGGCCTGTCAAGGAACAGGTATATTGGCTTGTTCGCCTGGCCGAACGCAGCGTCTGCGAAAGGTCTCTCAGCTGCTGCTGAGATATAGAAGTTGACCTGCCATGTTACTGTGTTGTTGTAAACCTGTGGCGGCACCTCGCCTATGCTGTCCCTGAGTATCCCGCTCCCGTTTATCGCTTCCCTGCCTCCGACCACCCCATCGAACCTTCCCTGGCTCTCGATTATGTTTATAGTCTGGTTTATCTGCGCAGGAGATGCTGTTGGCACTGTTATGTACAGCTGCGAATCTCCCACTCCCTCTATGGTGATCTGCTCGAGGCCGAAGGTGGACAGCCTCTGTTCCAGTGCCGAGATGAGCGTGCTCATCGTAGTTACGTTGACGCTGTGCTCCAGCGCTACCGGGATCTGGGTTCCGCCGTTGAACTCTATTCCGAAGTGAAGCCCGTATGCGAAGTCCAGCGCGGCAAGCAGGAGCGCCACTACGATAAGCGTGATTATCCTTCTGTCCTTTATGTATGCGATTGCGCTCATGACATCTTCGCCTCTTTCCTCTGCTTGTACCAGAGAACCATCGTAGTGTTGCCGAACCAGGTTGTGAACAGGTCTGCGATCAGGCCGAACAGCACCACGCTCGATATCTCAAAATAGGTCGGTATGAACGTCAGGTATGAGACCACAAGCAGCACTCCGAACGTGAGGATCGCAGCGAATGTCATCGTCATCCCGGTCTTCATGGTTGAAAACGCCCTCTCTGCGGGAGTGCCCTCTCCTCTCTTTATTATCCTTATCGCAGCAAGCATGTCTGTGTCGATTGAGTACCCTATCAGCATGAGCAGCCCCCCGATCGACGCAACACCAAGAGGGATGCCGAAGGCTCCCATGGCCCCAAGCGCGACGAGTATGTCATTTCCCGCGCCGAAGACTATGGCAAATGCCGGGATTGGTGTCCTGAAAAGAATCAACACTGCTATCGCGACTATCACGAAAGATGCGATGATTATCCCCTGCATCTGGCTGAGGAAGTAGGACCCCAAGGTAGGGGTTATCTCCTGGTAAGTGTAAGACGAGAATGGCACTATGCTCTGGATCGCAGCCACTACATAATTCTTGTAGTCGCTCGATGAGCTTGAGTAAGCGCTCTTTGCCGCGTTGAGCATTCCCTGCGCATCCGTGTTGTTGTACGAGAAGGTCTGTCCGTTGAGTATGGGCCTGAGCAGGGTCAGCATGGATGAGAGCTGCGCGCTCTCCGAACTGAGCGCGCTTGTGAGGTTTGCCTGCTCAGCAGCAAGCGCAGCCTGCAGCGTGGCGTTGCTCTGGTTCCTGAGCGCGTTCTGGTATCCCGCAATCCTGGTGCCGGCTATCGAGTAGTTGTTGAATGCGCTGTAGATCCCCAGCAGCAGGTTCTGCGCCTGCGCAAGGCTCGCGTTCGCGGCTATCGTGACGGAAAGCCCTCCCGGGGCCGTTGCAACGCTCGCCTGCGCTCCAGGTATCTTCGCGTTAATCGCAGATGTTATCGCGCTTGCAGATGCGCTTGTGGTGGTCTGCAGCTGCACGTTTATCCCTCCCCTAAGGGAGGAGTCGAGCGGAATATGGGGGATGAAGAGCAGGCTTATCAGCAGCAGGGCTATCGGCACTACTGCGAGTAGCTTGTAATTCTTATTGAGGTAGATGTTTCCGAACATAAGGAGCCCTTCCTGCCTTTACCCTCTCTTGACCTTTAATCTTAACATATTTAAACGTAATGAATTATGAAGGAAAAATGAAAATGAAAGAAGTAAAAAAGAAAGGAAAAAAGAAAAATAAAATTGAATTAACCGTGCTTCTTCATCAGCTTCAGGTGCAGTGAAGTCGTGAATCCGAAGACTATGTAGAATATCGCGAACAGCACCAGTGCCCATCCGAGGAATGCCTCTGGCGATATGACGTATCCGCTCCCTGCCCCGTACGAAACAAGCAGTATCACCCCGAGGAGGAACGCGTATATCCCCCAGTAAATGGACTTGAATATCATCCATCCAGAGTGCTTCTCCATATAGTGCAGCCTTCTCTGGTATTCGAGACTTGGGTCTACGACTACCACTTGTTTTTTCTCTGCCATAATATCACACCACTCTATATAATACTCGCAAGCCTTAAAAAGGCATATCCCGAAGTCAAGGTGATATGTATGGCAAGGAGAGTGTCAAGAAGGAAGGAGCCCCTGAGGGAGAAGCACATGCTCAAGGAGCAGACAAAGGTAGACGCCGGAATCTTCGATGAGAAGACGATGATATCCCTCAGCAAGTTCTTCAACCTCGGAATCATAGAGAGGCTCGGGTCGCCGATAGCCAGGGGCAAGGAGGCTGACCTGTATCTTGCCGATCCGGGAAAGTCGGAGAAAGTAAAGGGGATGAAGCAGGTGGTGATGAAGTTCTTCAGGATAGAGACGTCGTCATTCTTCAAAATGGAGAGTTACATTATAGGGGATCCCCGCTTCCAGAAGAAGACAACAAGGAGGAGCAAGCACGGGATAGTGCTGGTCTGGTGCAAGAAGGAGTTCGGCAACCTGAAGGTCGCGGAAAGGGCTGGAGTGGCTGCGCCGATCCCTCTGCTGGCGAACGGCAGCATACTCGCCATGTCCTATATCGGAGATGAGAAAGGTCCAGCGCCTAGGCTGAAGGAGGCTGAACTGGACAATCCGGTGGAGATTCTGGAACAGGTGCTTTTGGACATTAAGAAGCTGCACGGAAAGAGGCTGGTGCACGCAGACGTGAGCGAATATAATATACTGATACACGAGGGGAAGCCTTACATGATAGATTTCGGGCAGGCGGTTTCAACCGAGCATCCAAACGCGACAGAGTTCCTCAGGCGGGACATAAGGAACATCGTCGATTATTTCTCGAAGAGATACGGAGTGGAAAAGGACAGGGAAGAGGCATACAAGTGGATAGTGGGAAGCGGCTAGATCTCTATCATCTCCGACTTCTTCAGCGATTTTGTGGCAACGCCGTTCAGCTTTATCTCCTTGAACAGCGCACCAACTCTCTCAGCGTTTGCCGATGTTGACGGATTCCTTGAGTTGAGCGAGCAGACATCAGGATAGTCAAGTATCGAGAGGCTGTATGTCCCCTGCTTTTGCGCAATGTCCACGATCTCCTGCTTGTCAAGCCCGATGAGCGGCCTCATGAGCAGCTGCTTTGTCCCCCGCTCTGTTGCGATAAGGTTCTTCACCGTCTGTGAAGCGACCTGTGCAAGGCTCTCCCCTGTAACGATCACATCTGCGCCCTCCTTCTCTGCGATCTTTCCGGCCAGCGCATACAGGAAGCGCTTGAACAGCACAAGCTCATACTGGTGCGGTGCCTTGATTATCGTTGCCTGGAACAGCGATGAGGGTATGAGGTAGACCCTGCTGTTCGGCGAATACACCGACAGCTTCCTGACTATCTCCATCATCTTTGAATCCTCCGCTTCCCTGTTGTTTGGGAATGCATGGACATGCATGTAGATAGGGGAAAGCCCCTTCTTCATCGCATAGAGCGACGCGACTGGAGAGTCGATCCCGCCGGAGAGCAGGATCACAGCCTTTCCGGAGATACCGACAGGGAGACCGCCGAGCCCCTTTGTCTTCTCAGTCAGCACCTGCGCGTTCTCGCGAGTGACATTAACGAAAACCTCCTTCTCTCCCGCCTTGTCAAGCGTGAAGTCGAAGCTCTTTTTCTTCTTGAGCAGCTCTCCTACTATGTCCTGCGACGTGAACGGGACCTGCTTGTATGACCTGTGCGCCACGACCCGCACCGTATCGCCCTTAGCGAATGGCCTTGCCACTGCGGCGACTATCTCATCCATCTTGTTCTCGCTGATAATTACCGGGGCAAACCACGATATCCCGAAGACGTGGGAGAGACGCCCCCTGATTGACACGATGTCGGAATTCTTGCCAAGATGGAGGACGAACCTGTCCCTCGCGTTCTCCAGCTTTTCATATTTCTCGTCCTTGAGCGCCGCGCGTATGTTGTGGTAGAGCCTCTTTATGAAGGTGCCCCTGTTCCTGCCCTTCAGCCAGAGTTCCCCGAAGTGTATCACTATGTATCTGTATTCCTGCTCCGACATCGTATCCCAAGCGAAAAGCATAAAACATAAAAAGATGCTGAAGATAATAATATTCAAAGATATTTAGCCTTATTCTTATAGTATAAGTCTAAAGTCTGGAAATAGAGTGGTAGCATGCAGCTTAACTGGGGCACGAAACTGAGGATGTTCATCGACAATTCCAAGCATATACTCCACATCAGCTACAAGCCGAGCATGCAGGAGTTCAGCAAGACTGCGAAGATAATAATACTCGGAATTCTGCTAATAGGAGCGGTAGGGTACATAATTTCTCTTATAGTGGGCCTCATCAGCGGCACCACGATCTGATTTTACCATGAGAACATGGAGATAGAGATTGACTATACAAAGTCAGCGCAGGACAACGCCAACGATTACTATAGCAGGGCGAAGAAGCTGCAGCAAAAGAAAGAGGGCGCAAAGAGGGCGGTAGAAGAGCTGAAGAAGAGGCTGGAAAAGGCCAGGGAGGAGAGCGAGCAGGAGGAGAAGCCAGAGGAGAGAAAGGTAATTAGGAAAGAGGAAAAGAGGTGGTACGAGAAGTTCCACTGGTTCATCGCGAGCAACGGCATGCTGGTCATAGGAGGGCGGGACGCGCACCAGAACGAGGAGGTAAACGCAAAGTACTTCGATGAAAGGGACGTGTTCTTCCATGCAAATATCTTCGGCGCAGACGTTGTCGTGATGAAAGAGGGGAAGGACGCTGCGCGCGATGTGAAGGAGGAGGCGGCGCAGTTCGCAGCATGCCACTCGAGCGCATGGAAGGAAGGGCTCCACGCCATAGACGTCTATGCAATGAAGAGGGAGCAGGTCAGCAAATCACAAGCTAAGGGAACGCTGGGGACGGGGGCATTCCTTCTTACAGGAGAACGCGACTGGTACAGAGGTATGAGCCTTGGCCTGGTAATGTTTACAAGGGAGGGGAAGCTGAACAGCGTTCCTATGGCAACCTTCTACAGGATAAATGAGAGCGAAAGGATACCGCGATTCGCAAAGATAGAGATAGGAAAGGAAAAGAAGTCAGACGCAGCGAAGAAGATAGCAAAGGCGCTGGAATACGACGACCTTGACACGATAATGCAGCAGCTTCCTGCTGGTTCGTTCAAGGTGACCGGCTCAAATTAAGATATGAATATAAAGGTTAATCTTTAAGTATCAAAAGACACCCCTTATTTTACGTGGCCTCGGTGGTGTAACGGAAGCATAGAAGGCTGTGGACCTTCAGGAGCGGGTCCGATTCCCGCCTGAGGCCCTTTAAACACTTTCTGCGAGCTTGTCAAATTCTTCTTTTGATACATCTGCGTCTTTTAGAATCCTAAACAGAAGGCCTACACCTATTGCCTCCTTCCCATGGATCGGTACTGTGGTCACTCGCCCATCCGGATGCTTAAGCCGCAGATGGCTGCCGCTTCTTCTTAATATAACAAATCCAAGTTTTTGTAGTACTTTGACGACCATGTACGATGTAACCGGCGTACGTTTGGTCATCTACACACTTACTATTTGTATCCCAATGAAGGCATTGGGAAGCCGGGCTTCCTTTTCATCCATAAGACAGAGCTTAATAACATCCTTTATCCTTTTTTGCAAAGTGGTTAAATCCCTAGCCTGTGTATGACACCCCCTTAGTTCGGGGACGTCGGCAACATAGAAACCATCAGCATCCCTTTCTATAACAACTTCGAATGTCCTTTTTACCATTTTATCACTCATTAATGTACTATTATGAATTTCTATATCTTTAAAGCTTTCTACCTACCTTCCCCTTAGATGTGACTACGATTTTGCAGTCACATTACTTTCAAGTAGTGGATAACACAAAGAATATCAAACCATATTAATTAATATCGTTCGCGCCTCCAGCAACTTGCAGGCGCTCCGCCTGAGGCCCACCAGATTTTATCGACTGAGAGGAAGTTCCAAAAGTGCATTTTATCGTCGAAGGTCCGGTTCGGTATTGTCGCATCATCGGCACCTGCGCTAAATTGTCGCATTTGGCACCTGTCTTTAAGCTTTATTTCCTAATGAACTATGGCTAAATCTAATGAAGCAAGGAGCGTCAAAGGTGCTGTTGAAAGGTGGAGAAAGAACGCTGAGAAAAAAGGCAGGCTGAAGCCAAGCGATTACGGACGATTGGTCGCAAGATTCAATTCTCTTGCTGACATCTATGTGCCAGGGATTCCTATTTCTTTCATGCACAGGGAGCTTACTGCTCAGCATATCTTTGTAATGTCGGATGGGAGCTACAGGTTGACCTCTAATGCGTTGTAGGGATACAGATTGAAATGGTCAGACCTTGCTTATAGTATCTGGAGGAGCATCCTTGAAATAAGGGATACTTCCTATACGTTTGAGCAGCTGAAAGAATATGTTGAAGCTTGGATATCTGCATACAAGGCGATTCCAATAGTGCAAGGCGAAAAAGAATTTGACAAGTTATTCAGGTTCATCCTCCTCGAAGGGTTACTGGGCTGATTCTTGGTGACCCGAGTTCCGGCGAACAGTTCGAGAGCGCCGAGTCAAAGAGGTACTTTTCGCATCTGCTTAGACTTAATAAGCAGCTGTTTGACTGCCTTGCAAGCTCCATAGAATAAAGTCAGAAGACGTGCAGCGCCCACCAGCGCTGTGCCTTCTTTCTGAAGACCGCGAAGGCAGCAGTGTTCTTCTTAATGTCCCTTACCATCCTCTTGTAGATCACCTTTTCCTCAGCGTCCAGTTTTCCTTCCTTGACTATCTCCTGCTTCTTGCCGTCTACTATCTGCGTCTCGGTCTTGCTGATGACGTCCTTCTTGACCATGTTGTACCATTCGTCAAGGCTGCTGCCTCCTGTGTCTGGGTCCTTAAGTATCGCCATGAAGTCCTTCATTATGAGCTTCCTTGCGACGTGCTTCTCGTGCTCGTGCAGCAACGGCCTCATGACTGCTTTGTCGCATATCCTTTCTACGTCGGCAGGCGAGTATCCGGCTGTCGCCCTAGAGAGCCTTCCGAAGCCGAGCCTTCCCCTGGGCTTGTCCTTTGTGTAATAGTCGAAAAGCTTCTTCCTGTCGCGGTATCCCGGTGGCGGCACATATATGTGGTCGCCGAATCTTCCTGATCTTTTCAGAGCGGCGTCTATGTCCCAGGGGGTGTTTGTTGCACCTATCACAAATATGCCTTCCGGATTCGCCTGGATTCCATTCATCTCTATCAGGAATTGGTTGACTGCGAGCCTCAGCGCAGAGCTCTCACCCCCGCCTGGCCCTCCCTGGTCCCTCTTGACTCCAAGAGCATCAAGTTCGTCGAAGAACAATATACACGGGGGATTCTTCCTCGCCTGCTCGAATATGGCGTGCAGGTTCTTTTCTGTGTTGCCTGTGTACATGTCAACAATCTGGTTTGGCAGCGCAAGAATGACATTTGCGCCGCTCTCTCCCGCGATCGCATTGACTATGTGGGTTTTTCCAACACCTGGAGGACCATAGAGGATTGTACCGAGACCGAGTTTCTTCCCATATTTCTTGAAAAGGTCAGGCTCCTTTATCGCAAGGATGATGTTGTCCCTTAGATATTTTCTCAACTTGTCTATCCCGATTACATTGCTGAAGTTGAGGTTCGACTTATAGAACGCCACCTTCTTTATCTGTCCCTCCTCTATCTTCGTCTCTGTGTAATCATATTTCTCGAGCTCCACCTGCTTAGTCTTCGCGTTCTTTCCATAAGTGGCGTCTATATGGATCAGGGAATCTATGTGCTCCAGCCTGTTCTTCGCTTCTGCATAATCTGGATTGTTGGCTAGCGCCTTTTCGTACCAGAACCTTGCGCCGATTAGGTCGTTGTTCTGCTCGGCCATGTCCCCGACGAGCAGCGGTGCATCCGCGCTCTTCGGCTCGAGCTCCATAACGACGTCAAGATCCTTCTTCGCTGCGCCATAATTTTCCTTGACCCTGTAAGTGAGAGCCCTGTTGAAATAAGCATCAGCATACTTGTTGTCGATCTTCATCGCTTCTGTATACTCGTTTATCGCATCCTCGTAGTTCTTTGCCTCGAATAGCTGGTTGCCCTTCTTCCAGTGCTCCTTCGCCAGCGGATCAATCTCCTTTTTCGGTGGTGTTGCAGCAGGCGGCATTGCGCTAGGCGCAGCTGCGGCCGGCTTCGCTGGAGGTACTACAGCAGGAGGATCCTTTGCAGGCGGATCTTTCTTGTCCATTTTCGGGATCGGCTTCCCGCCCTTTGGTGGTATTTTTCTGTCGCCCGGTTCAGCCAATTGAATCACTCAATGTACTAGTTTACTCTCGCAATAGAGATATTTATTACTTATCCTCTTTTTCACTTTCCTTTGAAATCCTGTCCAAAAGCGCATTCAGGCTCTTGTCAACAGCTGAGATTCCATGGTGTTCTCTGGGTAAGTTCTTGAATGTCACTGTTTTAAACTCTTTCGAAAGCCGCCTCGCCCTGTCATTCAGGTGCAGGAGAGCCTTTGACTTTACCTTGTAGTGGCCGTTTATCTGCCTCACCACGAGTTCGCTGTCGGAAAACAACTCGATTTCGGTCTCTTTTGGTGCATTGATGTTGGAAAGGCACCATTCCAGCGCGAGTATCACTGCGGTGTATTCGGCGAAGTTGTTCGTCTTCATTCCGTTGTAAACCGCGTCGCCGTGCATGAGCTTCCCATCGCGGAATATTCTGAAGCCAGATGCGCTGGGTCCAGGGTTGCCCCGCGCTGCTCCATCCGTGTAAATGGTTATGGTCGCAAAAACACCTGAGAGATAATGACTGAGAACATTTAAATAATTCTTTTAACAATGTTTCTCTGGTGGAAGTTTGGAATATTCGGAGCGCGAGGTCGAGGACCTCATAAGAGTTGCAAGGGTTTGCATGGAGCTCAGCGTAAGGAGCCCATCGTTCCATCCAGAGATAGTCGAGCAGCAGTACAGCCACATAAGGAAGGGCGGCTCCGTCGTAGTGAGGCTGATAGACTATCCGACGAGCACGGTATACGGCACTTCCGAGATAGTTGATTCGATAAATGTTGTAAAGGCGGTGGTGCAAGCAACGCTCTCCGCGGAGTTCGACGCAGGAAAGCTGTCGCTTCCTCCGCAGAGAATAGACGAGATAGTCGTTGAGTTGAACCTGCTCGACAACCCTACAAAGATAACCGGCAGTTTCATCAACCGGGAAAAGGAGATAGATATCGGGAAGCACGGGCTGATGGTGGAATACGGAGCGCGCAAGAGCATACTCCTTCCCTCATACGCGCTAGAGCACGGCATGGACCGGAAGCGCCTTCTCGAGGAGGCATGCGAGCTCGCACGCCTCCCAAGGGACTATTGGAAACAGCCATCAACTAATATTTACAAGTTTGCAGTCGAGCGCTATATAGAAGAGGCGCCGTCCGGAGGCATAAAGAGGCTCTAACTGAATCCCGTGATTTGATGATAAAAGACCTTGCTGATTATCTTAACTACCTGAATTCCAGAGGGAGGCTGAGGAAGGTGAGCGGCGCGGTGAGCCCGGAGTTGGAGATCACCGCTTATACAGATAGAGCAGACAGGGAGAGGCCTTACGACAGCAAGGCTCTCCTGTTCCAGAACGTTGAGGGATATGACATACCAGTAGCGACAAATCTCTTCGGTTCGGTCTCCAGCCTTAACGAGCTTTTCGAAAACACATATGCAAGGGAGATGCTCTCCAACCTCAATGCGATAAAGACGCAGCGAATGCGCCCGTCAATAATCAAGGGCGGGAAGATGCTGATGGATGCAAAGCCGAAGCTCGTCGAGCCCCAGCTCAGCAGGTACAGGAAGCTCGGCAGCCTTGACGAGCTCCCGATACTCAAGGTATGGCCAAAGGACGCGGGGAAATTCATAACCCTTCCTCTCGTGATAACCGAAAGCCCGAAAGATGGGACTCCAAACATAGGCATATACAGGATGCAGGTTTTCGACAGCCTGACTACGGGAATGCACTGGCAGGCGCAGAAGGGCGGTGCGATCCACGCAAAGGAGGCGATAGACGCGAAGAAGAACCTTAACGTGAGCGTGGTTGTCGGGACAGACCCTATCAACATAGTCTCCGCTGTCGCTCCGCTTCCGGTCGGATTCAATGAGTTCTCATTTTCAGGCATCGTGCGCGGCGCAAAGACCGTTCTGATGAAGAATGGAAAGTACCCTGCGGTGCCGGCAAACGCCGAGATAATAATAAACGGCCACGTGGACCCGAACGAGAAAAGAGTGGAAGGGCCATTCGGCGACCACACAGGTTATTATTCAATACCAGAGGAGTACCCGGTCTTCCACGTCGATGCTATTTACGCGAAAAAGAATCCCGTATATGCGGCAAGCGTTGTCGGTTACCCGTGGCACGAGGATGCTGCGATAGGCCAGTTCCTCTTCGATTTCCTGAAGCCGCTGATAAAGTCGATGAACGAGAGCATAGTTGACATATACCTGCCCCCAGAGGGCATTTTCACTAATATGTGCTTCGTATCGATAAAGAAAAGGTTCCCCGGTGAGGCGAAGAAGGTGATGTTCTCTCTGCTGGGGCTCGGCCAACTCTCCTTCACGAAGATGATGGTCGTCTTCGATGATGATATAAACATAAGGAACATTAGGAACGTCATCTGGGCGCTTGCGACAAGGGTCGAGCCCCAGCGCGATGTCCAGATAATCACGAACGCCACTGCAGACTCTCTTGACCACACCACCAACGTTCCAGCGCTTGGATCCAAGATGCTAATTGATGCGACGAGAAAGACGAAGGAGGAAGGCTATACCAGAGAATGGCCGGAGACTATAGCTCTTCCGGATGAACTTGTAAAGAGTGTGGAAAAGAAATGGCAGAATCTATAACGAAGATAACAAAATTACCTGAATTGATAAAGCTGGAATACACCCTTTTCGTTCTTCCTTTTACTTACATCGGAATGTTATTTGCTGGAATCCCAACAATCCTCCAATTCCTTCTAATAACAGTCGCGCTAGTCTGTGCAAGAGGCGCAGCATTCTCTGCAAATAGATATTTTGGCTGGAATTATGACATAAGGAATCCAAAGAAAATCAATTCTCCAAGTGTAAGGAATTATCACAAGAATGAATTGTTTGCGGTATTCCTTTTGTTCGCTATCATATTCATGACAAGCGCGTATCTTCTCAATTATCTTGCGTTCGCTCTTGCCCCACTAATAATTCTATTAATAGTATTAGAGCCGCACGCAAAGAAGTACACAGAGCACAGACATCTTAGCATGGGTTTGATAATAGGCCTTGCGATTCCTGGAGGATACATTGGAATGGCAGGAAGATTTCCGCTTGCCCTTCCAATTTACATTCTTTTGGCTGGATATGCGTTCTTCTCAGCAGGCAATGACATAATTTATACGATAAATCACAGGGATTTTGACAAAAAGGAAGGACTCAAGACATATCCGACAAAATACAGAGTAAAGAAAGCGCTCAACATTTCAATCCTCTACCACGTTGCTGCTGCGGCGCTCTTTATTATCTTCGGTGTAATGTTGAATTCAATATTTGTAGTACTTGGAGCAGAACTGTCATACATAATTCTTATGACGGAGCACAGGAATCTGGATCACAAGGACAGTGATTCATTAAGGATTTCATTCTTCAACTATAACATAGCAGTATCTATCGTGCTTCTGCTTGCATTTGCGGCTTTTACCCTTACTGCAATTTAGAAAAACATAAAAAGGAGCACGACATTATATTACATCGTGGGCCCGTAGCATAGCCTGGTCGGTGCGCTCGACTGATATAGACCTTAAAAGTTTAGCAGAAATCGAGAGGCCGGGAGTTCAAATCTCCCCGGGCCCATATGAAGGTAAGCTGATGGAATCTAAACGGAAAAGAGCATACATGAAAGCGTATCGTGCTAGGACTAGGGAACACCACCAATCTTGGAACAGAAAATATGTTTTAAAAATAATGACTATCCTAAAGGCTACTAAATTCTTTGTATGAATTGCCAATTTATTAAAAGAATGGAGAACAAAGAAAATAGAAAACGACTAGTCTAAATTCCTCAGTCCACGTCTTACTTTACGCTTTCTAAGCTGAAGGCGGCTCTGTGAACCCGCGCACCAAGCCTTCCAGGAAGCTGATCGGTCCTCCCTCCCTTTTTATGAACGCGTTCATCTCTTCATTCTCGCTATGGGGGAAAGCTGCACCCCATCTCTTTGTGAACTCGGCCTTTATGTCTGCTACGAGCATTTCCAAATCACTTCCTACTCCTGCATCGTGTTCTGCATGCTCTTCAAACCTACACGCAACGAATTCTTCATAGTTGCTCGCTACCACCATCCTCTCTCCTGCGGAGTTGGATGACACGTTGTTGATCAAGCTCACCAGACCCTCCAAAGCATTACCTGTCCTGCTGAAATCCGATTCCCTTAGCCTTTCTACAATCTGTGCCGCTCTTTCTCCACAGGTTTGCTGTCTCGTGATCATGTAAATCGCAACTACTCAATAGTTTCTAATATTTAAAACTTCTGTGGATTAAATTATATAATGGCAGTGATAGTGACGAGCAACCTTACAAAGAGGTTCGGAAAGCTCACAGCGGTCAACAGGCTCAATCTCAAGATAGAAGAGGGCGAGATATTCGGGCTTCTTGGGCCGAACGGCGCTGGGAAGACCACAACGCTCTCCATGCTCGCTACCCTTCTTCCCCCAAGCGATGGCGGTGCAACCGTCAACGGCTTCGATGTCAGGAAGCATCCATCACAGGTCCGCCACAGCATAGGTTTCGTTTTTCAGGACCCGAGCTCTGATGACCTTCTCACTGGGAGGGAGAATCTTTATCTTCATGCGCTCATGTACGGGGTTAACATGCGCAACGTAAACGAGAAGATGGATGAGGTGCTGAGGCTTGTGGATCTCTTCGACAAGCAGCACGTGAGGATGAAGTACTACTCCGGAGGGATGCGCAGGAGGCTTGAGCTCGCCCGCGGCCTGCTGCACGAGCCAAAGATACTGTTCCTCGACGAGCCGACGCTGGGGCTCGACCCGCAGACAAGGGAGCACCTGTGGAGCTACATAAAGAAGCTGTCAAAGGAGAAGAAGGTCACGATAATATTAACAACGCACTACATGGAAGAGGCAGACCTTCTCTGCGACAGGCTTGCGATAATAGATCACGGCAAGGTTGTCGCAATGGACACCCCTGCCAGGCTGAAGAAACAGCTTGGAGGCGATCTTGTAAAGCTGAGGATAAAGAAGCCGGACATCGCCGCACTCAGGAAGCTGAAGTACGTTAAGAGCATAAAGCAGCACGGCGACCTGCTTACCTTCACCGTGAACGAATCTGCGTCGCATCTGCAAGAGATACTGGGGAAAGTGGGTTTAGTGGAGAGCGTTGAATCGAGGTCCCCTACCCTTAACGATGTCTTCCTGCACTACACGGGAAAGGAGATAAGGGAGGCAGGCGAAGAGGGCGGCTACTTCGAAAGGATGATGCACGCCGGGAACAGGTGAGAATGATGAGCGAACTCAATGGGCTTTATGCACTCTGGTACAGGGAATTCAAGGTATTCCTGCGCGAGAAATCAAGGATTATCTCGTCGCTGGTCCAGCCGATTATGTGGCTGGTCATCTTCGGCACCGGTCTCGGAGCCAGCATCAGCCTCAGCGGCGGGCTTTCCAACGTCAACTACCAGCAGTTCATATACCCGGGCATACTCTGCATGATAGTCCTTTTCAGCTCCCTGTTCTTCGGGCTTTACATAATCATGGACAAGCGCGTCGACTTCCTGAAGGAAGTGCTGGTTGCGCCGCTCGGGAGGACCACTATATTCTTCGGAAAGGTCCTTGGAGGAGCAACCGACGGCATGATCCAGGTCGCGCTGCTGATAATACTCGGCGCTGCGTTCTTCTCCATACCATTTACCGCCTATTCCCTGGTAATGACCATTATCGTGGTCATGCTGCTGCTGATATCGATAGTCAGCCTAGGTCTCTCCATCGGCGCGCTGATGAGCAGCCCGGAGGGGTTCGGTCTCATAACGGGGTTTGTGATTTTCCCCCTCTTCTTCCTAAGCGGCGCCCTCTTCCCGACGAAAAGCCTGCCTGCGTGGCTTGGCATTTTTGTTGCGCTCAATCCTGTATCTTATGCCGTCGACGCGCTGAGGACCGTGATCCTCGGCGTTAGCAGCACCTATGGTATTGCGATGGACTTTGCAGTCCTTATCGGATTCGCATTGGTGATGGTCCTTGTAGGAACATGGGCCTTCAAGAGGATGAAGTTCTAGTCTAGACTAGAGGCAGCGGGGTAAGAAAAAGGGAAAGAAGGAAAAAGGAAAAAGAAAAAAATAAAAATAGCCTTAGCCTGCAGATGCCGTAACTACGCCAGATGCGCTCGCTCCGTCTTTTCCTATCACCGTAATGGTGTAGTCATTTCCAATCTTCGGCGTTATCTGGTAAAGCCCAGAGTTTACAGCTATCTTTCCGGAGAAGGTCAGTGTTGCTGTTGAACCGGCGGCTACCGTGGCTCCAGAATCACCGAAGTCTGATTCAGCCAACGCCAGAGTCAGCGCATCGTTTGACTGCGCCATGAACGTTACCGTCCTCAGCGCCTCTATCTCCGCCCCGACGTTTGCAGCTGCTTCCGTCTCACTGCTGAGGTGTGCGCTGCTGTTGTCGCCTCCTAAGATGCCATTCAGCTCGCCCTCAACTGAGGCGTTCACGTTCGTAGATCCAGATACGACTACGCTCTCATTGCCTTGCAGCAGCACCGTGTGCAGCACCGCGCTGACGTTCGAATTGTCCTTCACGGTTACCGAGAGGGAGGTGGTGTTGTTCGCTACCGAGAGGGTTGCGCCCGTCACCGTCAGGTTTATCGCACTTGCCTCAAACTCGTGCTCCTGTTCCGTGCTTATCCCGACCTCGGTTCCCACTCCAGCGTGTGCGCTTGCACTCACGTTCGTTATCACCGAAGCTCTTGCTGCAGGCGCCATCACATAAGTTGTTGTGTTATGGCTGAACACCGCCGTTATTGTTGGCGAGACATCCACAAGCACTCCGCTGTTCGCGGCGACCTTTGACTCTCCCGTCACTGTTATCAGCAGCTCGGAGTTAGGCACTGTCACGCTGTGCGCTGTTCCATTTATTGTTATTGTCGCACCTGTGACATTGAGCCTCACTAGATTTATCGTTGAGTTTGCTGAAACGTTCGCATAGCCTATGACCTTGCTCGTGTTAACAGTGCTGAGCAGGTCTACTGATCCGCTGCCGCTTGCGCTTACCCACCCGGAGCTATTCGTTCCGCTGGCGTGCACAGCCACAGATGAGTATGTTACCACCAGTGCGGATGTTCCGGGAGGGACGTGCGGCGGGTCTGTAAGCAGCACGGGCGTGCTCTGCGTACCCGACGCGGATATCGTAGTCGTCGATGTCGTTGGATGGCCGCTCAGTAGCAGGGCGGCTACTATGATTATTACCAGGATTCCAAGCCCTATAACTGCATTGTTTGCCATTGTTTCACCCTAGATATAATCAGATATCTCATAAAAAGTATTAAAAAACCCACAAATATTTCGGTTTATTTGCGGTTTTGTTTTTCTATGATTTCCTTCGTTTTGCTCAGGATGCCCCTTTCCTCTACTGTGAAGATGCCCTCCTCTTTGAATAGCTTGCTAGCGACAAGGTAGTCGAGCGCCTCTGCCCTGTGGCTTTTCATGTCTCCCGCTGTCTTGGCAAGGATTTCAGCAGGATCCCCTTCGTTCACGAGCGAGCTGGCATCCCCGAACCATCCATCGAATACCATGCCGTATCTGGTTAGGGTGTCTATTGTTGCTACCGCAAGGAGGAACTTCTTCGCCTCCTCCACCCTCCTCATAGCAGTTGCATCGAACTCCCTCTGGTCCTTCTCAGCCATCTCTATGAACTTGCCGAACGATTCCTCAAGGTTCTCCCTCTCCTCCATCAGGCGCCTTATGAGGTAGAGGCCCTGTTCCATCTCTCCCGATTTCTCAAGCTCTATCGGCATGAACGTCCCGCTTATGGACATCCGCTTCGCCTCGATCTCCTTGTAGAGAGCGTCTATCGCAGCTTCTGTCAGGACGTTCTTAGCCTTTATCACCAGCGCCTGCGCTGTCATCCATGCAGGCATGCCGTCGCTTTTCTTCGTCATAAAACCAGCACATGCTCCCAGAGCCGAGACTCTGGCATCAAGAGCAGATTTGCATTTCAAGGTATAAAAAGGAAGCGGCTCAAGCCTTCCTCTTAAGGACCAACGCATATCCTTCGAGCGCCCTGTACGCAGCCTCCAACTTCTTCAAGTCTACGTGCTTCGGAAGGGAATCAGAGTTGTGCGCAAGCATGCGCAGAAGCAGAGCCCTCCTTCCCTCTATGCTTCTGTTAGTCCGCTCTATGTGCATCGCGCTTTTCTTTTGCTGTTTCGTAAATACTGCCATATTCAATTGTCGCAGCGCCGCAATAAAGTCGCTTCCTGCGCTTCGGCATCCGCCTAAAATCGACTGAGACGGCTTTCTAGGGGTGCGGGGCAATGCAGGGATATATTGAGATAGAGCAGAATCAGGAAATATGCAGGGAGAGAGATTTGAACTCTCGAAGACCTAAGTCACCAGGCCCTGAACCTGGCGCGTTTGACCAAGCTCCGCCATCCCTGCTTAAGCACAAATCCTTAGTGCTTAAGATATTTATATCCTATTTCATGTATTAGTAAGGTGCTCATCCCATGCCAAGGAACAATCCGAACAGCATAAGCGTAGCCCTAGCCACAGCGGTGGGGCTCGGCGCGATAATAGGCGCCGGGATCTTTGTACTGAGCGGGACTGCAATCTCTCTTGCGGGAGCGTACTCGCTGCTTGCCTTTGTTGTCGTCGGGATAGTCGCGATAATAGTCGCGCTGGAGTTCGGAGAACTGGGCACAATCATGCCCCACGCCAGGGGTGCGACATACTCCTACGTGTACGAGGCTTTCGGCAGCGAACTTGGCTTCATGACCGGGATACTGAAGTATTTCAACTGGGCGACTGCGATATCCGTCATATCTCTGGGCTTCGGTGCCTATCTCGCAACGCTTCTCGGGATGGGCGGCGCATACACCATACCATTCGCTGCGCTTCTAATATTTGTGCTCGCTATTGTAAACCTGCTCGGGGTCAAGAAAGCCGCGAAGACAGACCTGGCCCTTGTTGTGATAAAGGTGCTAGCACTTCTCGCTTTCGTCGCATTCGCGCTGCTTTTTGTGTTCCATTCAGGATTAAACCTATCAAACTTCACGATAAGCGCGTCGCAGGGGACGCTGGCTGCGATTTTCGCTGCGAGCATGGTCATATTTTTCGCCTATTCTGGATTCCAGACCGTTGCCACCCTCACACCGAACATGAAAGGGGGCGCGAACGCAGCGGCCAGGGCGATACTATACTCCGTGCTGATAAGCACGGTCATCTATGTGCTCGTGGTGCTTTCGATGGTATTCCTTTTACCGGTCTCGCAGTACGGAATCTCCGCAGACCCGTTGACGCACGCGTTGGCCAACGCAAACGCCCCTTCATGGCTATTCTACGTGGTTGATATAGGCGCACTTGTCGCAACCGCATCCGCAGCTCTTGCGATGATGATAAGCTCTTCAAGGATGATGTACCAGATGTCAGAAGACAGGCTGCTGCCGCGGTTCTTCAGGAAGTACAACAGCAAAAAGGACGTTGCGGTGAATGCAGTGATAATCTCTGCCGTAATTGCGATAATAGCCATGTTTGCTGGGAATGTTTTCGTGATAACATCTATAAGCAACTTCGGGCTGCTCTTCGCCTACCTCATGACGAGCTTTGCGCTTTTCCATTTTAGGAGAAAGAAGAGGTTCGGCACATTCAAAATGCCTTTATATCCGTATCTCCCGGCAGTTGCGATAGTTGCACTGATGCTCTTCTTCATAGGAATGCCGAACGAGGCGCTTCTTTTCGGCGTGATCATGATAATAGTCTCTATCCTCATCTATTACTTATTCAGAGAGATAGACGGCAAGAAGGTAATAAGGATAAAGCTTTTCAAGTGAGTGACTAGATGTTGATAGGAATAGTAGGCGCGCCAAACAAGGGGAAGAGCACGATATTCTCAGCTCTTACCATGAACGACGTCCCTATTGCGGATTACCCTTTCACTACGATAAAGCCGAACCTTGGCGTGGCTTATGCGACGAAGAAGTGCGTGCACGAGGAGCTCAAGACAAAGTGCAAGGCGAGGAACTCCCTCTGCGCAGACGGCATAAGGATGTTTCCCGTCAACCTGACAGACGTGGCAGGCCTTGTCGAAGGCGCGCACGAAGGAAAGGGGATGGGTAACCAGTTCCTCAACGACCTTGCGAGCGCGGATGCGCTCATCCTTGTTGCTGACGTTAGCGGAAGGACAGACCCGTCCGGGAACAAGACGACAGGAGCCGACCCGGCAGAGGACGTGAGGATGGTGGAAAAGGAGCTTGTCGAGTGGCTGGCAGGCGTGGTGAGGGGCAACATCAGCAAGATATCGAGAAGGCCTGACGGCATAGACGCGCTCTATGAGGTGCTCGCAGGATTGAAGGTGACGAAAGATGACATCAAGACAGTGGTGGAGGCGAACGGCCTTCCTTCGAGCAAGATATCATGGACAGATAAGCAGGTCATGGAATTCTCGATAGTGCTGATAAAGAGGTCAAAGCCGACCCTGATAGCTGCGAACAAGTCGGACGTTCCAGGCTCCGAGGCGAATGTGGAGAAGCTCAGAAAGGAATTCGGAGAAGGGAATGTTATTCCATGTTCAGGCGCGATGGAGCTCGCTTTGAGGAAGGCGGCGAAGCAGAAACTCATCGACTACATTTCAGGCAGCAGGGAATTCAAGTGGCTGCACGAGGGTGAGTCAAAGGAAAGGCAGGAGGCGCTAAAGTACATGCAGAATTTTCTAAAGACAAGGGGCACAAACCTGCAGGAGCTGATCAACGGCGCTGTCTTCGGCCTTCTCGACAATATTGCTGTCTATCCGGTAGAGGACGAGAACAAGTACACGGACAGCTTCGGCAACGTGCTCCCCGATGCGATTCTCATAAAGAGAGGCTCGACAGCGCTCCAGTTCGCAGAGAAGATCCACACCGACCTCGCGAAGGGGATGCTGTATGCGGTCGATGCGCGCACGAAGAGGAGGCTGAGCAAGGACTACATTCTCCAGGACAACGACGTCATAAAAATAGTCAGCGCTGCGAAATAACTACAAATTCTTGTGCCTAGCCGCGGAGAGCGATGCGATGAAAGGAATCAGCACAACTACGATGACGACCGGGACAACTACGACATAGAGCACAAACGTGGTGAGCGATACTGTGGAAAGGAACGCCGGCGTTATGTACTTTAGGAGCAGGTAGATTATGAATATCGCGACTGCGTATATCAGCGCGGTGTAAGCTGCGTTTATCGCAGCTATCGGGACTGCAGACCCTACCTCGCTCTTCGTTGCCCCTACCCTTTCTCCAAGCCACACTGCAACTATGAGCGGCAGTATTATCGAACCTGGCAGGTAGAGGATGTAGCTGGCGATCGCGGTTATCGTGCTTGCAAGACCCGCATTTCCCGTGCTTGCCAAGAGCGGCGCCATTACGAGCTCGAGCAGCACTCCCATCACAAGCAGCACCAGCCAGAAGGCAAGAGGGCCGAAGATGTCTATCTCTATTCCCTGGCCTGCTGGTTTTGGCTTCTGCTGCGCAGGTGCAGCCTGCGGCTGTGCCGTGCTGTTCTGGTTTCCCTTGTTGTTCTGCAAGCCTGCCTGTGTAGCATTATCCGCCATTTCCTCACTAGTCAATTAGCAGTTGCTTAGAGAAACTATATAAATCTTACAGAATGAATAGGTATTGTATTGGTGAAAAGATGGCATCTCTGAGATCGCCGCAGTCGTCTGCAGGAATAATAAACTTCTATGATGCGCAGACCTCCGGCCCGAAGCTGAACGCAAAGGTAGTGCTGATCGCGGTCATAATCTTCGCCGTTGCAGTGCTGCTGGCAAATGCGCTCAAACCAGCTTGAACAGGTCCCTCCTGGCTTCGCTGACTTCCCCGCTTTCTGCAAGCATGTACAAAATCGCCCTAACCCCTTCTTCATCTATCCCTGTCACTTTTGATATCTCAGCCACGCCGGTGCCCTTCGGCCCTATCGCCTTTACAACCTTGGCAGCGTTCTTGTTGACGAAGGACTTCAGCGTTATGTAATATTTCTTGTTGAACGCCCTGGTCCCGACCACCAAACCCCTCCTTATGCTCTCTTCAAGCTCTGCTGATACTGCGGAAGCCTCCGCCTGGTTCGCGATCACAAGAAAGCCGCTCGTCTCGAGAAGCTGCATATGCGTGGCGTTCTCCGCGAGCTTCTTCTCCCATGCCTTGGGGGCAACCTGCGCAACTGGCGGCGCCTGAGCCGGTTGCTGTTGCTGTCTCTTGCCGAACAGGAACTGGTCATAGACGCCCTTAGCTATGCCGTACCTGGACTTCTGCTCGCCCGCCTTCTTGAACGGGCTCACGAACTTCTTCGCGATAAGGTCTTTCAGTATCTTCCTCTCGTTCTCGTTGAGCACCTGCTTCAGCTTCTCCGCCGTCCTGTCGTTGTACTTTATTGTATCGAGCTTCCTTAGCACTGCGAGCTCCGCATCGGATATGCTGATGGACTGGCTCCTTCCCCTCTGTTGCTGCTGCCCCTGTACAGCAGGCTGCGGGAAGCTGTGCGTAAGCATCTTGAGAATGTCGCTCTTCTTCGCCAGCAGGAAAGACTTGTCGTCGAACTTGAAGAAGTCGACATCCTCGCCCTCCTTAAGGCCTAGGGAATTAGTGACATCGGATGGGATGTAGACCATCAGCTGGCCCTTCTTGCTCTTGTAGAGTTTCGAGATAGTATCACCGAGACAGGAATGAATTTAAACAATTGTAAGTCATATTATGATGTGGAAAGCTTAAAAGGATTCTCAATTGCAGGAATTGCTGATGTAAAAAGGGCAACGGAACCCCGCCTGATGAACAGCGACAAATATTCGCATGGCACTATTCTCATAATCGGCGGGAATGCAAATTACAGGAGTGCGCCATTGCATGCGGCATTCAGCGCATATTCAGCTCTTGCAGCCTCAAGAATCGGCGCCGGCTACGTCACGATCGCCGGCCCAGAAGAGGTCATAAGGCTTGCACTCTCGCTGAGTTACGGCCCCGTCGTCAGGGTGCTGAAGGGCAAAAGGGGAGACCTTGAAACAATAAAGGGGGTGAAGCACAACACCCTGGTAATCGGCCCGGGATACGACGTACCGGAAACGCACTCAAACAAAACTTTCGTAAAGTCAGTGATAAGATTTGAAAAGGGTTCTGGAAATATCGTCATTGCTGATGCAAGCGTGCTGAAGTTTTTCAAGAACGATAAAGACCTTTTTTGGAAGAACCTGATAATCACCCCGCATATTGGCGAATACGGGAAACTTACGGGCACTGACCTGAAAAATGCGCCGCTCCCCGAAAAGATAAGATCGGCGGTCTCCTTTGCCAAGGAGCACGGTTGCACGGTGCTGCTGAAGGGGAACAACACCGTAATAACCGACGGTAAAAGGGTAAAGGTCATTAAGGCTAAGACACCCGCTCTTGCAGTCCAAGGGACCGGCGATGTCCTGTGCGGGATAATCGCAGGATATGCTTCGATGCACAGGGATCCTTTTGAAAGCGCCGTGGCTGCTGCGTACGTGCATGCGAAAATCGGCGATGAGCTCTACAAAAACAAGGGATTGCATATAGTAGCGAAGGACCTCACTGAGGCACTTCCAGATGTTTTAAAAAGGTTTGATAGGATAAAATAATGGTTCTATGGAGTCGCCCTACGGAAGCATAAAACTCAGCATAGCAGTGCTTATCAGGGACGCCGCCGAATCAATCGGCGCGAAGGCCGGCAACGTGGAGTCCACGATAGACTTCTCGAAAGGGCTCGGTGACATTTCATGCTCCATTGCTTTCAGGCTTGCGAGGGAACTCAAGAAACCGCCGCAGGATATTGCGAAAAGCATTGCGGCGAAAGTGAAGAAACAAAACATCATAACAAAAGTAACTGCGGACAATGGGTTCGTCAACTTCTATCTGGACAGGCCGCGGTTCACAAAAGAGGTGGTTGACTATTCGTCCGCACTCGAGACGGAAAAGGATTTTTCGGAGACAGGGAGGAGGGAGCGTGTTATTATAGAGTATCCGAGTGCCAATCCCGTCCATCCGCTCCACGTCGGTCAGTTGAGGAATGCGCTGCTTGGAGATGCGCTTTCCAACGTCTATGATGCTATTGGCTACACGGTGGAGCGCCAGGATTACATCGACGACCTTGGCCTCCAGATGATGGAAGCGCTCTGGGGCTACCTACATTTCCCCGGGAGGAGCAATGGTAAGAAGTTCGACCACAGGCTTGGAGAAGTCTACGTAGAAGCGAACAAATACATGGAGGCTAATGACATAAAGGGAGAGCTTTCTGAACTCGCGCAGCTGGTGGAGCAGGACGGCACGCGCGAATCGATAACTAATCATGAAGTAGCTGAGAACTGCGTCATGGCCCAGCATGAGACGCTGTTCAATCTCGGGATATACCACACGGTAATGATATGGGAGAGCGACATAGTCCGGGAGAAGCTGCTGCAGAAAGCCATGGACACGCTGCTAAAGGAAGGATTCATAGAGAAGCTGCAGAGTGGTGACTACAGCGGCTGCATAGCAATAGACCTCGCGAAGGTGGAGAACCTTCCGAAGGAGTTCAAAGGTCTCAAGGAAATGGTCAAGGTGCTGGTAAAGTCTGACGGAGTTCCAACTTATGTAGCGAAGGACATAGCGTTCCATATGTGGAAGTTCGGAATGCTTAGGAACACCTTCAAATACAAGGCGTTCATAAAGAAGCAGGACAACGGCAGGCCCCTTTACACCACCTACCCCGACGGGGAGGCGATGGATTTCGGAGGCGTGAGAAAGTCGATAAACATAATAGACGTAAAGCAGAGCTTCCCGCAGGACATACTGAAGCTTGCGTTCAGGATAATGAAAAGGGACGACATAGCCGACAACATAATCCATCTCGCATACGGGAGAGTCGAACTGGAGGAGGGCACCCTTGCAGGAAGGAAGGGTACATGGGTGGGCAACACTGCGGATGACCTTCTCGGGGAGGCGACGAAAAAGGCGAGGGAGCTGCTCACAGAGCGGTTCAAGCTCACGAAGAACGAGAAGGAAAAAGTAGCAAAGGCAGTGGCCGTGGCTGCGATAAAGTTCGAGTTCCTCAAGATGTCGCCGGAGAAGACCATAATATTTTCGTGGAAGTGGGCACTGAGCTTCGAAGGCAATTCAGGTCCTTACTGCCAGTACACATACGCAAGGGCGATGAGGCTCATAGAGGACGCGAAGTTCGATGCAAGCACCGCGAAGATTGCGGACCTTTCCGCTGCCGGCAGCGACCATGAGTTCGCTCTTGTCAAGCTGCTTTCGAAGGAGCGGGAGGTCGTGGAAAAGACAGCTGCGGAGCTCCGCACGAACGTTCTTACCGACTATGCGATAGATATAGCATCAGCGTTTAGCAAGTTTTACGAGATGCTTCCGATACTGAAGGCAGCGAAGGAAGAGGAGAAGAATGCAAGGCTCGCCCTGACTCTCACTTTCGCCAGGACAATGGCGAACGTGCTGAAGCTACTCGGAATCGAGCCGATCGCAAGAATGTAAAGGCTAATATAATATGCGGAATAATTTGTAAAGTCGTGGGCACGTAGCTCAGCTTGGATAGAGCGATGTCCTCCTAAGAGACTTGAAAAAGTTTCATCAAAAGGGGAAAGACATAGGTCGCGGGTTCAAATCCCGCCGTGCCCGCTCAAGTGATCAGATGAAGATAAAGAGAGGCGTACAGCACAAGTACTTCGAAGCGGTCTATGAAGGCAGGAAGCCGTTCGAGGTAAGGCTGGCCGACTTCAAGTGCAGGGATGGAGACACGCTTGTCCTTCAGGAGCAAAAAGAGGGGACCAGGAAGCCGACCGGCAGGAAGCTGGAATGCGAGATACTATACAAGTTCAACACCAAGGAGCTAGCGAAGTTCTACACGCAGAAGGAGATAGATAAATATGGGCTTGTTGTGCTTGCGATAAGGAGGAAATACAAGTACAAACGCTAGCAATCAGGTCTCGTCCGCTGCCTCTTCGGGATAAATGCTCACTGCCGCTTGCAATTCCACAGGCGCACCGCGCCTCAGCCATCTGTAATCCTCCTGCGCGTTTATGTCGATTGGCGCGTTGCCATGCTGCCGCCTGCTCAGTGAAGGCGATGTTATCGGTTCTATTGCGACAAGGCCTTCTCCCCTGTCCCAAACCTGCGACCCCCCGAACGTGTGCGCCATCACTACAGTAAAGCGGCTAGTCCTGTATATCACATTGCCAGAATCGTCAAAGCGCATCACGTTGCCCGCAGCGTTTCTGACGTCTTCCAGCCGTATTGGGATGCTCATAACCGGACCATGCCCTGCAATAAGGGTGCCGTTGTTAACAGACCTGAAGGCCGGATGCCATCCGGCCGCAAACCTGAAGTCGATGTCAGAGTTATTTTTCAACTCTAGCGTAAAGGTGAGCTTTCCGTCGCCGTCGAGGGCGTATGACTTTGCGAGAGTGTAGGAACCAGCGAACGAACACGGCGTTTTCCCAGCCACGACTTCCCCCGCGTGATAGACCTGTTTCATTTCAATTCTATCCGACCTGGACAAAATATCTTCCCATTCCATATAGCGAGACAATCCGTGCTGGTTCATCAAACAGCCACGCTCACCGATAAGGAACCTGTCTTCAGGAGCTGCGCCGACTATGGGGAACATCACTATCTCGCTGTTCTGCCATCCTGTCGCAGGTCTCCTATCCGCAGGTGCGCCTCCGGGCCACATGACCTCTACCCTTCCCCTCATGAGGCTGAAAAGCTGGCCGTTCTTCAGGTTCAGTTCTGCGTAAGTGCCCCCGTTGCTTATCAATGCGGTCTTCTCGGATGCCATGATTCTATAGCGGGCTTCCTGATATTTAATGCTTGAATTCCCCACTGCTTGCGGTGGGGATGCGCCGTGCAGTTAGGAATAAACACTTTGTCTATGTAAAATATTCATGCCGATTTCTCATGCAGCGCACAAAGTCTACGAAATAAGATA
>JAJYDY010000010.1 GCA_021790455.1 Microcaldota archaeon
CATAACTGATCGCGATTATAGAACTGTAAGGAAAAGAGTATCAATCTTTCTGACAAAGACATAATACTGGAATAGTAAGATTATTTTATTGGATTGCTATAATTATGATGGATATTCGCTCTCCAATACCCCAAACACAATTCTGGGATTATTCGGGATAAGCTCAAAAGACTCGCTCAACCCAGCGCTTTACGAAAAAGTATTGAAAGGGAAAAAACCAAAGAGGATAATAACCCTGTTCATTGATGGCTTTGGATACATGCAATGGAAAAAGTATTACAAGAGATTCGAGTTCCTCAAGCGGTATACGGAGAAGGGATCTGTAACCCCAATAACTACCGTGTTTCCGTCCACCACGGCTGCAGCTGTGACTTCAGTATCCACAGGCACGCCACCCCTGCAACATGGATTAGCAGAGTGGTACATCTACATGAGGAAGGCGGGCGGCATAATAGCCACACTGCCTTTCCGTAGGATGACAAACCATACGCCTGACTCTCTTAAAAACGATGACCTCACAGCAGACGATCTTTTCAAAGGTGATGCAATTTTCGGTAGGCTGAAGAAAAGAGGGGTGAAGAGCTATGTATACATTCCAAAAGGCATTTCAAAATCGGTTTACAGTGGAAAGGCGTACAGGAACTCTAAGCTTGTGCCATACAGTTACCTGCCAGACCTGTTTGTTTCATTGAGAACGCAGCTTAAGCGCGAAAATAGCTCTGCCTATTTCTACGTCTACATACCGGACCTGGACAGCATGGAGCACTCGTATGGGCCATACACGGAGCAGTATGAAGCGCAGCTCTCTGTGATAAATCATCTCCTAAAAACTGAGCTTCTTGACAGGATAAGCAAGGAGGATGCAAAGGATACAGTTGTGATTATAATAGCGGACCATGGCCAGATAAACGTAGATCCAATGAAGGTGTTATACTTAAACAACTATAAGGAATCTATAGGCTTTTTTGAACTTGGCGATGATGGAACCCCTATACTGCCTGTCGGCAGCCCTAGGGACGTTTTCCTGCACATAAAGCCCGACCGACTTGATGAGGCGCAGAGATACTTTGCGAGGATTTTAAAAGACAAGGCAAAGGTAGTAATGGTGGCAGACCTAATAAGAGATGGACTCTTTGGCAAAGGAGACGCGAGCGAAGAGTTCTACAGAAGAATAGGAAACCTCGCAATATTGCCATTCGGACGCAATACAGTTTGGTGGGATTTCAGCCCTTATGAAGAGTTCAAATTTTATGGGCATCACGGTGGTCTTTCAGAAGAGGAAATGCTGATACCCTTCGCAATCGCATGGCTTACTGACCTATTGGAGTAGGCTGGTTGTGTTTGTATCTCTGCAGACATGCAACTATCACACCAAACCTGTTTCTAAAAGCTTTTATTCTTTTACAGCAATACCTTCATGACGACCATGCAGAGATATTCGAAAGGCGCACGCGCAGAGAGGGAGCTGCTCAATTACCTTGCAGGGATAGGGTTCTCGGTGATAAGGGCAGCCGGCAGCGGGGTGAACTCGGTTAGCCCGCCTGACCTCGTCGCAGTAAAGAGGGGGAAGGGCATGGCGTTCGAGTGCAAGGCGTGGGACAACACCAGCCTTGCCATCGACCACGAGAAGTTCGCCGCGCTGAAGAACTGGATGGAGAATACTGGCATGGAAACCTACATGGCATGGCGGATGAACGGGAGCGGATGGTTCTTCATAGCGCTTGATGAGATGTCGATGACTGAGAAGAATTACACCGTAACAAAGAAGACTGCGATTAGGATAAACCGGAGGATAGAGCACATAGTAGGGACGCTGCCGGCAGAGCGGCTCGGCCAGACTGTGATATCGTGAATAATGATTATGCAATCCGAAGACGATCGCTTGGCCCGTCCGACAACGGAGAAGCGCTACGACTTTGTCCAACAATTCCAGTAATTCCTAGGAGTTTTTAGCCACAGGCTGTATTTGTTTTTGGCGACAAAATGCAGACCTGCAATAGAGATTGGAAAACTTATCGCCGGCGGTTGATCTGCTGTGGCAGAGTAATAACGATTTTGATGGAACCGCAGCTATTTGAATCAGAATCTCTGCGGAAAATGAAAAAGAATAAAGTAGGGAGACAATTCAGATTCTGTGCAGGGTTGATATCTGCTGCATTTACAGCTAGTGTATTTTGCGCCTTGCATATCGTCAATTGGAAGGATTCATGAAAGACATTTCTGACAAACTCCACAAAAGGTTCCGAATTTCAGGACAATCTGGTGGAGAATAGACAAAATGAAAAAAGAGGGGTAAAATTTAATGCAGCAGAAAGACAGCAAATAATTGCAATCGACTCTTCAGGATTGCGACTTGTAAACGGCGGAGAATACAGAATGATGAAGCACGGAAAGATGAAAGAGTGGATGGTGGAATCTGCATTTTCTCGATATAAAAGAGTCGTTGGAGGAAACTTATTTTCTAAAAAGTTCAATAATATTGAAAAAGAAATTGTTGCGAAAAGTAATTTATTGAACAAATTCGCAACCATGTAATCGACGAAATCAGATTAGACTGTGCTAAGCTTAATTGGGCCTATTTATTGGATAAAGTCAGCGCTACAGAATCTTTATATATCTAAGCACCTAACACAATATTAGTATAGATTGCAAGCATACGCGATCTTTTAGCAGAGGATATTAATGGAACATCACGTTTCACAAATTGGAATCTCGATAGAGGTTCCGCAAACTTCTCTATCTTCGGACGAATCGTGCCGAAGTGAACAGCTTTAACTAGAGGAAACTCTGCGAAGACTTGTCCTTGCAACATATACGCAGAGTGATAATCATGGCAAAAACATACATAGACATCGTAAAATATATGGTAGAGGCAAGGTTCGAGATATCTGGCCTCGTTGAGAAGCCGGACATAATCGGGGCGGTATTCGGGCAGACGGAAGGCCTTCTTGGCAGCGACCTTGATCTTAGGGAGCTCCAGAAGAACGGCAAGATAGGGAGGATAGAGATCGATACGCAGCCCCAGGGAAGCAGGACTGTCGGAAAGCTCCATCTTCCATCATCGCTCGGAAGGGTGGAGACCTGCATACTCGCGGCTGCCATCGAGTCGGTCGACAGGGTAGGCCCGTTCGAGACAAACTTCAAGATTGACAAGATAGAGGACACAAGGACGGAGAAGAGAAAGAAGATAGTCAACAGGGCCAAGGAGCTGGTCAAGAACCTGCTCACCACTGAGATACCCGACAGCAGAGAGATCAGCGACATGGTAGAGGTGGACATAAAGTCCAGCACAGTCACCAGCTACGGCCCGGAGGGTCTTGCGGCAGGGCCGGATGTGGCGGGCAGCGAAGACATAATCCTTGTTGAGGGAAGGGCTGATGTGATTGCGCTGCTAAAGAGCGACATAACGAACTGCGTAGCGATTGGAGGCGCGACAGGCACTATTCCAAAAACAGTAATTGACCTGTGCAACACCAAGGAGACTACCATGTTCCTTGACGGGGACCGCGGCGGGGACATGATCCTCAAGGGGATAATGAACGCGGCGGAGATTGACTTCGTGGCGAGGGCTCCTGACGGAAAGGAGGTTGAGGAGCTCCAGAGGAAGGAGATAATCAAGGCACTGCGTTCGCGCGTCCCGATAGAGCAGGTCTTCCCTGGAAAGGGAAAGGACCATGGGCAGAGGAACGGCTATTCCAGAAGCGATGACAGAAGGCTGCAGCAGAGGCCACAGCCTGCACCGCAGCAACCAAGGCCGGCAGCTGCAGCGAGGCCAATGCAGTACAGGTCGCAGCCAGGGCAGCAGCAGGCGCAGGTCCTGCCGCCATCAGATATAGTTAGCAACATGTACAGCAAGCCAGCAGCCATGGCGCAGGCACAAGCGCAGTCGAGGCCTATGCTCGAGGAGGTGGACAGCAGTGAAGAGATACCGCAGATCCAGACGTTCGGCTCGAGCGGCGGCGGGGAAAAGCCACAGCCGCCAAAAGGCCCAGGCAACCAGAAGTACGTTGCTGCGCTGGATGAGCTGCACAACTCCCTAAGAGGAAGACTCTACAACCACGGTGGCGACATGATCTCTGAGGTTCCCATAAGGGAGCTGATCCAGGCGATACAGGACACGAGGGGAGTGCACGCGATAGTCTTCGACGGAATAATAACGCAGAGGCTCGTAGAGCTAGCGAACAAGCTCGGCATAAAGGAGGTCTACGGAATAAGGTCGAGCCAGATTTCTAGGACATTCGAAGGAATGTACCTGTTCACAAAGGAAGGAGGAAAGGTCTAACCTTTCCTTTTCTTTCTTTTTCTTTTTATTTTACAGCGAAGCTCTTGTAGATGCTCCTGTATACTAGAAATACGGTTGCTACAAAGACCACGACTACAATCAAGATCGTCGACAGCAAAAGCGATAGCGCATGGCCATTTAGTGAGAACATCACATAGGTTATGACTGCGCATAGTATCGAGATGTAAAGAGCGGAAAGCGTATGAACCGTAAACACTCTGTTTATGATGGCACCATGCACTGCTGAATTTTTCTCAAGACCAAGCCTGTATGCAAAAGCCGGCAGGTTGATAAAGTAGGGATACCTTTCAAGCAGGGCATATCTATAACGCAGCACTAGCAGGATAACGACAATAATCGCAGAAAGTACTGCCGGCACAACCAGAAGTATGGATTTGTTCCCGTATGACGTCGGCGCGCCGCTTACATTGAAGTGTGTGGGGATGGTGTTCGGCAGCGCGGGGTAATAGTACGCGATCGCCAGCCACGTAGCTACATTGATGAGCACGGCAAACAGGATTATAGCTCTGGCTGTGTTAGACAAAGGATAGCGCTTTATCTTAAACTGCTTTGGCATAGTATAACTTCCAGCGCTGGTTTTAAAATACTATGTGGTTGGCATCGGCGCAGGGAAAGCTTTATATAGTTTTTATAGTTTAAATTTAAACTATATTAAATCTAAACTAGTGGTCTGTTGGAGAGGGAGAATTTTCTGGGAAGGGAGATGAGCAGGGTTGTCCTCAGGCTCAGGATCCTCTACAGGATAAAGAACGAGAGGATGTACACCTATGCGCTCCTCAAGGAGTTCGACAAGATCCCGTTCTTCAAGCTGCTCGGGAAGGACATCAAGAACGACGTCTACAACACGATAAACTCGCTCAAGCAGGGGGGCTACATAAAAGTCTCAACAAAGCTCGAAGGAGGGAGGATGAAAAAATACTACACTATAACGAAGAAAGGCGATAACGTATTAAAATCCGCATTGAGGGTTAGGAAAGAAGCGGGGAAAGAACTGTCAAAACTTTTTGATAAGTGATCGTTTGAGTGACATAATAAGGCTTGAGAACCTCACAAAGAAATTTGGCGACCTAGTTGCTGTAAACAACGTGTCGCTCAACATAAGGGAGGGGGAGATATTCGGGCTTCTGGGGCCGAACGGCGCTGGGAAGACCACAATAATAAATATGATTCTCTCCCTTTTGCATCCGACCTCAGGGAAGATATTCGTCAGCGGTCTGGATGTGGTGAAGAATAAGGAGAGGGTAAAGCAGCAGATAGGGATGATGGCGCAGGAAACAGTGGTTGAGCCAGACCTCACCGGAGCGCAGAATCTTGAGCTCTTCTGCCAGCTCTACCACATTGATGCAGATGCGATACCTGCTGTCGTAAAATTCGGCCTTGAAGAAGCGGATCTCATGAAGTTCGCTGATGTGAAGGCTGGCACGTACTCTGGTGGCATGCAGCGAAGGCTCGGGCTTGTAAGGGCGATGCTGCAGGAGCCGAAACTCCTCCTTCTCGACGAGCCCACAACAGGGCTTGACGTGCAGAACAGGTTCAGCATGTGGCAGAGGATAAAAGACCTTAATAAGAGGGGCACCACCCTCCTGCTCACGACGCAGTACCTTGAGGAGGCGGACGAGCTGTGCGACAGGATTGCCATAATAGACCATGGCAAGGTAGTCGCGCACGGCACTCCTTCAGAATTGAAGAGGATGGCTGGCGAGGGGGAGATACTAGAGATCATAACATCGCCTGAGATGGTGCAGAAGGCGGCTGCTATCCTCAAGGCAAAATTCAAATTCTCTCCAGACATAAAGGGCGACAGGATTAAGGCGATAGTCCCGAAGTCTGAAGCTGAGAAGCTGACGATGATAACAAAGGAGCTTGAAAAGGGGAAGATACCTATTTTTTCCATTAGCATACACCTCCCTACGCTCGACGATGTTTTCATAAAACTCACGGGAGCAACGATGAGGGACACAACGCAGGAAGCGGTTTCGCCGCTGACCAGGGCAATCGGGAGGGGATGATGGAATGAGTTTATGGAGCGATACGAAGGCGCTTTACAAGCGGGAAATGCTCGTCTTCAGGGCCAATCTTAGGACGAACATTATAAGGGCGATAATGTTTCCTCTCATAATAATAGTATTTTTCGGGAACCTTGGGAATGTGATATCAAACATTCCCGTCGCAGTAGTCAATTACGCTGGCAACATACAGTCAAACAGCTTCATAAACGCGCTGCAGAGTGGCGGCAGCGCGCTCAAGGTGACAACAGTAACCTCAGAGAGTGCTGCGATGAGCGAGCTCTCTGGCGGGCAGGTAGCCTTTGTTGTGGTGATACTGCCGAGCTTTCCTTCCGGGAACGGTGGCTCAAGCATAGACATCTACTACTCAAGCAGCCAGTACTCTGTCAGCACCGCTGGCCTTTCATATATAGAGAAGGTGGTGGCAGAGTTCGGCACTGGCACATCGAGCAGCAGGCAGGCGCTTGCGCAGCAGGCCGCTGTCATGTCAACGCCAATAAACGGCGCGACAGGCACCTATAAGGACTTCCTGTTCAGCGGCGTCCTCCCGATGGTGATAATATTCTCCGCGATATTCGGAGCCGGGACCACGATGATACAGGATAGGCAATTCGGCAACCTCAAGACGTACCTGGTCGCTCCGATAAAGAAAAACGCGATAGTCCTCGGCAAACTGCTCGCAGGAGCAACGACGTCGATCATTTACGGCAGCCTTGCCATAGTCATAGGCGTGTTGAATGGGGGGACAATAGCGATGGGGGCGCTTGGCATTGCATGGATAATGGTCTTCCTGGTTTTTGTCTCGATTGCGTTTTCCGCATTGGCATTGATCCTCTCTGCTAGGATAAAGAAGTTCGATGTATACGCAATCGCATCGCAGATGATCGCGCTACCCGTCTGGTTCCTCTCGGGCGGGATACTCCCGATACAGAGCCTGCCGAGCTGGCTGTATCCGGTAAGCCTAGGCAATCCTGTGACATACGTGAACACGGCGCTGAGGGATGTGATGCTAAGCGGCAACCTGCCTCTCAGCGACATCGTTTCCGCGTTTGCGGTTATGGGAATCTTTACGGTAGTGGCGGTATTCCTTGCGATGAGGCTGCTCAAGAGCACGATAGAATAACAAAATCATATTGCTACATTGGTGAAAACATGAGAAACATTGAAAAGTTTGGACTGCTGTTGTCGATCTTCCTGGTCGCAATGGCTGGAATATCTAATATCTCGGCTGCGCAGGTATTTACTTCCGTGGACGGAGTGCTGTCTATAGACAACCTGGCGATACTTCCGACGCCGGTGATAGCGGGGGAGAACATGACCCTATCTTTCCAGCTGTTCAACTCCTATATCAACACGCTGAAGAACGTCAACCTGCAGTTGACAGGGGAGAATCCGATAGTAACAGTATCGCCTGCGAGCTCATCGCAGCTTGGAGTGATAGGCACCGGGCAATACGGCGGGCTATCCGCAGCTCCATTTGTCTACAATTTCCATGTTCCATCTACGCTGCAGGCCGGCGTTTACACCATTGACGTAGTGGCAACATATGACACGCAGGAGGGAACGGCCGGCGCGACGGAGGACGTCCCGGGGCAGTCGATCATGCCAATTAGCTTCTATGTATATGGCATTCCAAACATCCAGCTTACACCGATACCGAGAGGGCAGTTGGTACCTGGAGGGCAGTCCATTATCGACATCGCTGCTATAAATACAGGCACGGACACAGCAAGGAACGTGACCCTTGCTGTCGAGAACTCCAGCTACTTCACCCCGTCGGGGCCAACAAGGATAAACCTCGGGATAATGCAGCCGGGGATACCTGAGAATGCCACAATGGTGCTGCAAACAGCGCAGAACGTACCATCCGGACAGATAAACCTGCCGATAAGGGAGACCTACACCGCGCAGAGCGGACAGAACGTCAGCCTGGTTGAGAACGTCCCCCTGAGCTTCGTGACCGGAAATCCGGATATAGTGGCAAGCATACAGAGCGCATACCCAGCACAGCTTTACGCAGGCTCTAACCAGACGCTCAGCATTCTGATACAGAACACAGGCCACGGGGACGCGAAGAACCTCAGCATCAACTTCCTAAGCAATGACGGCCTTACGGTAAGCGGGAGCGCGAGCAGCTTCTTCGTAGGAACCCTTCCGGCAGGCGGCAGCATTATGGAAAGCGTGTTCGTAAGCGCGAACAGCAATGCGAACAAGACGAGCTACACAATCCCGGTAGCAGTATCATATACCGGGCTCGCCGCGAACAGCAGCATCTCCGAGGTGTTGCAGGTGCCGATAAAGCTGCAGGGCGCGGCTATATTCAACATAACTTCTGAGTCGGGAAGCCTGCTGCCGGGAGCGAGCTATGCGCCGGTCACCTTCACGATAAGGAACAACGGAAACGAACCTGCGCAGCAGGCATCGATGAGCCTGCAGACGACGTATCCTGTGTCGCCGGCAAACCCGAACGCGTACCTTGCGTCGCTTGCGCCCGGGCAGAGTGCACAGGTCACTTTCTACGTGTCTGTCGACACTAACGGAGGCACCGGCTCATACCCTGTAACGCTCTATGAGCAGTGGAGGCAGCCTAACGGCTACTCTACGCAGCAGTACTCCGGCAGCAACAACTACTTCGTTCAGGTCGGAGGCAACGGCGGAGCGCAATCCTATGGCAACAGCGCCGGAGCAGCGCAGCAGTCAAGCAGCGGTGGCAACAGCTGGCTCATTTCAGGAATCGGTATTGTCATCGTGATAGTGATAGCTGCGGTTTTCTTCAGGCAGTTCAGGAAATCGATGGTGAAGAGGAAGCAGCAGTCTCAGGAAAAGCATAAATAAGTACCTTTGAAAAGTAAAAAAGGGTGTTTATGCTAAAGGGATTGCTGATAGACGCTACGCTGAAGAGGTACGGGCTTCCGCCATGGATGAAGGAGTACGTGCAGGAATATCTCAAGGGCAGCGAGGTCGGCGCTGCGAGATATGCAATCAGCTTCATAAGCGTAGGCAGGAAGAAGGGAGTTGTCACTAAGACAGAGATAGTGCTCCCAAATGGAAAGAGGTTCAGGAAGGACCAGATAGCGCACCTCCTCAGCCTTTTCTACTACGGGGAATGCAGGCTGAGCAGGATTTCGTGGTCATGGTCGATCGACAACGGCCACGACATGGAGATGGCACGGCACTTCGGGGCCATGCACTTGGTTGAGGTGAGGAGGGCGAGGGCGATAAAGAACCTCATCGAGGCTTTTGGCTACAAAGTTGAGGATCCTTCGGATGAGCTGAAGGATGTGTTTGATTATGTGGAGCAGCTGAGGACCAGCCAGGAGCGGGTGGTCGCCAAGAAGATATTCCTCAACTACGCATACGCGCAGCCGTTCGGGCAGGTTTTCTACAAGGCTTTCTATCCGGTCTCTCCGGAGTACATGAGGTCATTCGGGAAGGAGTTCAGCATCAGGTCTGCGGACGCGATATACGGGGAGAGGTCGGCCGAGAACATAATAGTGCGCGGAGAGATAGACACGCAGAAGCTTCTCGAGCTCGCAACGGAAATCCTTGTGAGAGTCGCAAGATCGATAGACGCCGAGCTGCCGCGCGCAAGGAAGGCTGGCATAGAGAGGGAGGCGCTCCTTCTCAGGAACATAGCGGTCGCATATCCATTCCACAGGCTCAAGGAACTTGGGGTAGACCTTGATGTAAAGAGGGAAATTGCAAACGTGAAGAGAAAGGCGAGGTAAATGCTAAACAAAACCTTAGCGATAATTTAAATATGTTCCATGAGCTAAAAGTAAGCAACCAACACATCGGAGTGATAACTATGGATGAAGCACAAGCACCAGCGCAAACCAGAACAGAGGAGAACATAATCTACATCGGAAGGAAGCCTACGATGAACTACGTGCTTGCAGTGGTGACGCAGTTCAACAGCGGAATAGCCGAGGTAACGATAAAGGCGAGGGGAAACTCTATCTCAAAGGCTGTCGATGTGAAGGAGATAGTTGTAAACAGGTTCCTGCCAGCTCTCAAGGAAAAGGGGATACGAACATCTTCGGAGGAGCTTACGAATGAGGATGGAACCAGGTCGAAGGTCAGCGCAATCCAGATAACGCTGATGAAGTGATTCCTTCCTTTTATTTTTCTTTTGCTTAGCACAAAAGCTATTAATAGAAAGCCAACAGGAAAGAATTGATTATTGATGGTCGCATGGTAGTTCAAGAGATCGCTGGTTTTGTAGAGGAGATAAGGGACCTCGGCAGCATCCTGTTCCTTAAGGTATACTCGAACGGCGCGTATGTGCAAATTACCGTAAAGAAGAAGGAGGCGCCGAAGGAAGTGTTGGATGCGGTTGCCAAACTGACAAGGCAGACCGCAATCACGGCTGCGGGGGAGATCAATGACAATCCAGCTGTGAAGACAGGCAAGGAAATGATTCCGAAAAGCCTGAAGGTCATAGCTGTTTCTGCAGAACCCCTTCCGCTCGACCCATCAGGAAAAACGCAAGCGGATGTAGATACTAGATTCAGGTGGAGGGTGCTGGACCTGAGAGACCCGAAGAAGAGGCTCATATTCCAGATAACGACCGACTTCGAGGAGTTTGCAAGGGAATATTTCATAAACGATGGCTTCATAGAAATCCACACGCCGAAGCTGATAGGCGCGCCATCAGAGAGCGGGGCTTCTGTCTTTGCGCTTCCTTATTTTGGAAGGGAGGCGTTCCTTGCGCAATCACCCCAGTTTTATAAGCAGATGGCGATGTGCGCCGGCTTTGGCAAGGTTTTTGAGATAGGACCCGTATTCAGGGCAGAGAAGTCGCGCACGTTCAGGCACAACACCGAGTTTACTTCTCTTGACGTTGAAATCTCGCACATAAAGTCATTCGATGAGATGGTATCTTTTGAGGAGAGCTGGTTGGTTTATATCTTGAAAGAATTGAAGGCAAAGTGGGGCGAGACCGTAAAGAAGGAATTCGGGGTGGAACTCATTGTCCCAAAGACGCCGTTCCCGAGGATAAGCATGAAAGAGGCTTATGATATAGTAGAGAAAGCAGGCGTGGAAGTAGACAGGAGCTCGGACTTGAGCTCTGATGGTGAGAAGGCTCTCGGCGAATATGTGAAGGAGAAACTTAACCACGAATTCGTGTTCCTCACCGATTTCCCAGTAAGCGTCCGCCCGTTCTATCATATGAAACCAGAAGGGGATCCATCGACGACGCTCAGCGCGGACCTCCTTTACAAGGGCGTAGAGATAACGACTCTTGCGCAGAGGGAGCATAGATATGATATGCTTGTCAGCCAGGCAAAGGAAAAGGGCCTTCACCTGCACAATATAGAATTCTATCTTGACTTCTTCAAGTACGGGGCTCCGACACACGGCGGCTTCGGCTTTGGTATACAAAGAGTTATCATGCAATTACTCGGGCTCAAGAGCCTGAGAGAGGCGACCTTCATACCAAGAGACCCGGAGACGCTGTTCCCATGAAGATCTACAATATCACCCATTCATCCGACATAGACGGCCTTGCAAGCGCTGCGCTTCTCGTGCACTGCTACGGCATGCCAGTCAGGAACGTATTCTTCTCGCAGCCAGGCGGTAAGCCTTTCGAGGACGGGCTAAGGTTAATCAAAAGACTCGGAGGGAAGGGGAACCTGCTGGTACTGACAGACCTTGCCATGAACAAGAGCAACAACAAAAAGATGGCGGTGGCGCTCTCCTCTTTCAAAAGGAAGGGGAACAGCATCATCTGGCTAGACCATCATGGCTGGGACGAATCGAGCGTGAAGGCACTCTCGAAATACTGCGACATCATCGTTACGGGAGAACTGCCGTTCTGCGGTGCAGACCTGGTCTACAAGCTGCTCTGTGAAAAGGACGCGCTCGGGGATGAACTGGCAAAGATCGCGCATCTTGCAGACTTTGCAATCTATCCGAAGAAGTACGGTAAGCTGATCTGGAATATAAATTACACCCAGAAGGTACTTGGAACCGACGAAAGGATAGACAGCCCTAAGCTGAGAAGGCTGGTATCGCTTCTGTCAATGGGCAGATACAACGACAAATACATCACCTCTGTCGCAAACGCCTACATCAAAATGAGCAAGCCATACATGGATGCACTAATGAAAGGAGCTACTGCCGTAAATGTCAATGGAATACGGATCGCAATCGGCTTTTCGAAAAAGATCTCCAACCAGGTGGCATGCATAGACATGCTGGAGAGGTTCGGGGCGGACGTCGCGGTCTACGTCCCTACAGACACTGGTCATTGCAGCATAAGGTGCCAGAGCAGGATCGACAGGAAAAGGATGGTCAGGATTGGCGGTGTAGACGGCGCAAAGCTCGCGCGTGCATTTGGGGGAAACGGGCATCCGCTCGCATCGGGGTTCGCAATCGAAGTAGGAAACGGGCTCACAAAACAGGGAGTGGAGAAAACGCGTGAGCTGATAATCGAGAACGCGAGAAAGGTCTATAAAAAGTGAGCCGGAAGGCTTTTGGGGATTTGTAGAAGGGAGACGCTTATAACATCTACAGCGCTTATAGTGCCTTCAGCGATTGCCAGCAAAATACCTCATTTTTGTGATTGGAAATCAGCATTTTGTAATGTACCTTTCCACATCGCTTGATCCGGACTTCCATGTGGACTTGCTTAACTGGGCGATATCAAACAATATCACATTAACGATTATGATAGAGTTCCGTATCCTGTAAGGCGCCATCGCTGTCCGAGGTTCCTCATCACCGCCATCTTTATCTTCTTGTCTATCGCAACAGGCCTCTTGAGTTCGACCTCTATGGTGTCCCTCTTGATTTTCTTCACGTAGCCTATCGCAGTGGCGGTCCCGACGCCGAGGACGAGGGGCTCGTTCTCCTTCATCCCCTGCTCAGGAATGTCCGTCCTGTTCAGCTTGAAGTACTTGAACGTGAGCGTGCTCACTGACTCTGGCATCTTCCCGACGTGCCCGACTATGTCCCCGACAAGGCCGTCGGCCTTGGTGAAGGTTGGATCGAGCTCGGTAGATATCCCGATGAGGCCGCCTGGCACCGCTTCCTTCAGCTCATCCGTCACGCTGTTCATCTTGACTATGCTGGTGACCAGTGGAGTGTAAGTGTCGCGCTTCCCACCCTTTCCAATGCTCTTCATACCCGGCCTTATCTCTATCTCGTCGCCGACCCTGAACTTCCCTTTGATTATAGCGCCGCCGATAACCCCTCCCGTCAGCGCCGACGCCTCTATCCCAGGTTTGTTGACATCGAACGATCTTACTATGTACATGAGCGGCTCCGCGTTCACGTCCCTGTCCGGCACCTTCATCTCAGCAATCTTCTCGAGTATCACATCAACGTTTATCCCCTGGTTTGTCATGACTGGAATTATCGGCGCACTTTCTATTATGCTGCCCTTCAGGAAATCCTTTATCTGCTTGAAATGCTTCTGGGCACCCTCCTTGCCTACTATGTCAACCTTGCTCTGGACAACTATCACGTTCTTCAGTCCGAGAATGTTGATTATCATGAGGTGTTCTTTTGTCTGCTGCATCGGGCACGGCTCGTTTGCCGCTATCACGAAGAGAAGCCCGTCTATGACGCTGGATCCGGCTATTGCGGTCGCCATGAGCGTCTCGTGTCCTGGTGCGTCTATAAGGGAAATCCTCCTGAACGGCTCCGGCTTTCCCTTGCATGCCCCGCACTTGTCTGCGGTGGTATACGCCTCAGGTCCGCTGCAGCCCGGGCACTTCTTTATCACCGCGTCGGCATAACCGAGCTTTATTGTCATGTTCCTCTTCACGCTCTCGCTGTGCCTGTCAGTCCATACGTTTGTTATCGCGCGCGTGAGAGAGGTCTTACCGTGGTCTATGTGACCAAGCGTGCCTATGTTCAATACACTCTGCTTAAGCGGATCCATGCGATTCATCATACATTAGCTTTCTACTTCTCCTCCTTCGGCGCCTCCTTCGCCTTCTCCCTCTTCGGGAACAGCTCCTCGGTTGACTTTTCTCCGTATTCGACGACCATCATGTTGACCTGCTCCGTATCTGCGCTGACTACGTTGCCTCTCATGCTCTGCCGCCTGTGTTGACCCTTCTGCCTTCCAGACTTGCTTATCATGCGCATAGCCTTGACCTTTGCAGTTCCTTCTATGCTCCTGTCCATCGGGAATCCGCTCTTGTCGCTGCCGCCAGTAATCTTGAACTTGTAGCCCGTTAGGCCCATGAACGATCCGTCAACCGTTTCCCCTATCTTCCTGTTGAGGAGAGGTGTTGCCTTGTCTACCGCTAGCTCCATCTGCGCTGTCCTTCCTAGTTTTGGATCTGAGAATACTATCTTCAATAAATCACCTAAGCAGAAAAATTACCTGTACATCATTTCCGGCTCTTCCTTGAACCTCTTTATCCTGTCGGCGAGTTCCTTCGGGATCGCAGGGCGCACTTCCTCGAGGGCGAAGACGAAGTCTGCCTTTGTCACTATAGACCTGCTGCTCCTTATAGCGTTCATGCCTGCCTCCCTGACTACGTTCTCTATCTCTGCGCCGGTGTAGTTCTCGGTCGCCTTTGCGAGCTCTGCCAGGTCAACGCTCTTCTCGAGCGGCATGCGCCTCGTATGGACCTTGAGTATCTGCAGCCTCGTGGCCTCGTCAGGAAGCGGTATCTCTATGATCTTGTCAAACCTTCCGGGCCTGAGCAGGGCCGGGTCTATCATGTCCGGCCTGTTCGTCGCGGCGAGAACTATTATGTTCTTCATGTCCGCCAAGCCGTCCATCTCGGTGAGAAGGGTTGCGACTATCCTCTCTGTGACCATCGAGTCGCCGTTGTCCTCTCCGCGCACTCCTGTTATCGCGTCTATCTCGTCTATGAACACAATGCACGGTGCAGCCATCTTCGCCTTCCTGAACACCTCTCGCACCGCCTTCTCGCTCTCTCCAACATATTTGCTGAGGACCTCCGGCCCCTTTATGGTTATGAGGTTTGATTCCCTCTCCGTTGCCACCGCCTTGGCTAGCATCGTCTTTCCGGTTCCTGGCGCGCCGACAAGAAGTATTCCCTTTATCGGCCTTATGCCCATCTTCTCGAAAGCCTGCGGATTCTTCACAGGAAGCTCTATCGCCTCCTTCAGCTGCGCTTTCACCTCCTCGAGGCCGCCGACGTCCGCCCAGTGCAGGTTCGGGCGCTCAACGAATACTTCCCTGAGCGCGCTCGGCTGAATGTTCGCAAGCGCGCCTGTGAAGTCGCTCTTCTTCACGTTAAGGCTCATGAGCAGTTCGTTCGGAACGCTCTTCTTGTCTATGATCTTCGGGATGACTCCTCGCAGCGCCACCATGGCCGCCTCCCTTACGAGGGCGGAAAGGTCTGCGCCGGTGTAACCGTGAGTTGTGTCCGCAAGCTCGTCAAGGTTCACGTCCTTTGCGAGCGGCATGTTGCGGGTATGAATCTGCAATATCTCCTTCCTGGCATTCCTGTCGGGCACCCCTATCTCTATCTCCCTGTCGAAACGGCCAGGCCTCCTGAGTGCTGGGTCGATCGCATTCTGCCTATTGGTCGCGCCGATGACTATGACCTGCCCGCGTGATGTCATCCCGTCCATAAGCGTGAGCAGCTGCGATACCATCCTTCGCTCAACCTCGTTGGTTGCCTCTTCCCTCTTCGGCGCTATAGCGTCGATCTCATCCATGAATATAATAGTTGGTGCCTTCTCCTTCGCCTCATTGAATATTTCACGAAGTTTCTCCTCGCTCTCGCCTACGAACTTGCTGACCAGCTCTGGACCAGATATGTCTATGAAGTGCGCATCGCTCTCGTTCGCCACCGCCTTCGCAAGAAGGGTCTTACCAGTTCCGGGAGAACCGTACAGGAGAACTCCTTTCGGCGGCTCGATCCCCAATCTTTCGAACAGCTCTGGGTACCTTATCGGGAGCTCGACCATCTCCCTTATCTTCTGGCTCTCGGCCTTGAGGCCTCCTATGTCCTCATAGTGGACCTCTCCTATCCTGACCATCGAGTCTGACACCGGCTCTGTCCTTACGATGACCTCCGTGTTCCTTCCAACGCGCACCACTCCATGTGGAGCGACCTGCGCGACCACGAAGGTAAAGACGTAACCGAACATGGCTATAGGGACAACATCCCCTTTTATGAGAGGCTTGTCCTCTAGCTTGTTCTTCGCATAATCGGAAAAGTCAGGCGAGATGGGAGCCTTCTGGTTTGGAGGCGGCGCAAGGATGACCCTCTGCGCGTCATTTACTTCGGCTTTCTTAACGAATACCTTGTCGCCTATCCCTATACCGAGGTTCTGCCTTATGAACCCGTCTATCCTTATGAAGTCGAGACCCTCGTCCTGCTGGTGCGCTGGCCAGACGATTGCAGCTGTTGACCTCCTCTTGCCTTTTATCTCGATGATGTCCCCTGAGGTGACTCCCAGCATCTTCCTCGCCTTAGAGTCTATCCTCGCTATGCCCCTTCCGTCATCGGTGACGAGGGCGCCAGCGACTGTGAGTTCTATTCCATCCGCCATAAGTGCACCAAGGATCCAGTTTAAATTAAGTTTCAATTTCCTTATATACCTTTCGTAGTTCTAAGGTAAAAGAAGAACAAGAAGGAGTTTGAAAAATTAAAAAAGCAAAATGCGTCGAGCTTGATTTAGTACTCGTCGTCGCCCATGTCGTCGTCTTCCTCGTCGTCCATGTCGTCGTCTTCATCCTCGTCGGTGTCCTCGTCGTCCTCGTCTTTTGCCATGTATTTTATATCTGTGGTCTTCATTTTTCCACCAAGTACAACAAATTGCCCGTCGCTGACGGGGCAGATTTAGTTACTCTGTTATAAACCGATTCTTATAAATACCTTTCTGCATCTCGGGACAGGATTCTCTCACAATCCTTGCTCTCGAAAATAGCAGAACAAGTTATATATATTTTTTGAGCAGCTCAGTGAATCTAGGATGGTGGATAAATGCCTGGAAAGACGGGAATCGTCAAGGTCAGAGCGCTGCTCGAGACGGATGAGTATTTGCTCCACCCTGATGTTGATGCAGCGCACAGTTTCATAGACCTCAGGATGACCGCGTACCACGGCAAGAACCAGGCGAACATAGACTCTGCTGAGAAGGAGACGAACATGGCTGTGGATCAGGCGGGCGGTGATGAGAGAGCTCGCAAGGAGGTGCCTCCCGCCGGAAACGCCGATATCTGGCAGGATAGGCGAAGAGATAAGCAACGCGTGACGCCGGACCCTGATATGTCGGCTGCGATTGCTGAGGCCCCAGCCATAGTGGATGCGCTCCTCTCCCTGAAATTGAGGGAGGAGGGGTCGCAGGACCAGCTGAAAGGGGGGAAACGGCTGCGCGGCAAAGAGGATTCAAGCTCACAATTAAATATCTGGATAAGGAGAGGTGAATCATGCTGGAAGGAACATCTGCGATAAGGGCGAAACCAGGAACAAGCATAGCCGTAGGGCTTACCGTCGAGACTGTCGGAGGGAAGTCGCTCGGAAAGATAAACGCATTCGACAAGATGCTGGATAGGGAGAACCATTATGCTGGAGTCACAAGGATAAGGACTGACGGCGGATACGCGCTCTCCAGGGATGATATAATAGTGGAACGCAGCACGAATGAGAAGCTCGTCGTTTCCCTGCTTAGGTGCGTCGGCGCTGAAAATGAGGGCGAAGAGGATGTAGCAATAAAGGTTACGAGGTTCAATTCCATTGTAGCAGGCGCATCCCGTGATATAAGGAAGGTGGTCGTCCTCTTTGAGGCGATAAGGCTGGACAGCGAGATCGCTTCTCTCGCAATCGGAAGGCCGTCGGTGCTGGAGCTGGCGGACGAGAGCGGTTGGACAGTAGCTGATGACATAGCTTCGTATTCGCAAATCGATGTGGTAAGGGAACTGCTTGACAAGGCAGGTGTAGACGGCAGGGTAAAACAGATCATCAACATTCCGCACAAGATAGGAGGCAATGTCGCAATAACCACTTCAGCAATCGCGGCTTCAACGCTTCAGAGCGCCAGGTACAGCGAAACGACTCCAGTGGATCTTGACGAAAGTCTCTTCAACCGATTGCACTTTGCCGAAGAATAGAAACTATTGCTCAGCAGCTCGCCATCCACTCTTCAAATGGGACGAAGTTCTCTATCCTTGGCGCAAGATTGTAGATTGTGTCGTGGTGACCGAATGCAGTGAAGGTCACGGTCCTGCACCTCACGTCGAACGCGAACATCAGCACATGGCTTGTACTATCAACCTTAAGCGTCTTCTGCCCTCTTAGACGCCCGTGTTTCTCATCGCCAATCTCTGCAGGCCTCTCGATTATGCGCCTCATCTTCTCCTGTACAACCTCGAGCTGGTGCCTGTCCAGCTTCTTGAGCTCGTGCACCGCCTGCTTTGTAAGCTGCGCTGAATATTTGGTTTCCTGCGTTTCCCTCCTCTGGAGCACCTCTGGAGTGAAGATCTGGTGCGCTGCCCGCCTGTCCTCTTCGCTGAGGGGCATGCCCATCTCTACCCTCGCTTCTATCACATTGAGAAGCCTGTTTTCTACTCTTGTAGGAAGTTTGGTAATTGACCCCATCCGGGCACCTTTTACTTTAATATATATTTTGAATTTCTTGATATTTAAAGCTTTCTATTGGCTTTCCCTCGAAAGCCGGTTTCGCCATGGGAGTACAGGATTAGTCAGTTGGCTGGCATCCGGGCAACTTCTTCGTTATGTCTCCCCTGACATACCTTTCGAAAAGCGCCCTTTCGCGTAAGCGCATGTCCATCTTGCGCTTCACTTCGGAAAGCAGGCTGCGGAGCTCCTTTGCGTGCTCATCTATCTCCGTGAGCGCGTTGTTCACATGGAAAAAGTGCGGGTGCATGCGAAGGATCCCTTCTACTGCGCTTTCCGCAAGCCTGCCAAAGGGCGTCGCCTCTGGGCGCAGGTAGAAGAGAAGGAGTTCCTCGAGCACCGGGTGCTTTTGCTGGTCGTGAATTATCTTGTAAAGTCGATGCCTTGTAACTATAGGCGGGGTCCCGAATGTGTGCTCCAGTGCAATTTCGAGCGCCATGCTGCGGTTTGGCCTGCTCTCGCCGTTTGTTGCGGGATAGACAGGCCGCCCGAAGGAGATGTCGCTGCCGGTGTCCTGTGCGACGGGCACAGTGCTCCTGCGCATCATAGTATTAGACGCCATGGACTCAATCGATTTTATGCCTCTATAATATAATAGCTTTTGGCTGCGGCTGTGCTCCGGCCCTGCCATGCGGGGGAGAGTAAGATATAAATATTTATCCACAAGATAATAAACTGTAAAAAGAGCGTTTTCTCGTCAGAGGCAGCTCATTTTAAGGTATGTTCCGATCTTGGGAATAATGCTAACAGGTTAATATTAAAAACAAGTGATAAATATGGCAACAGACAAACCACATCTGAACCTAATATTCATAGGGCACGTGGACCACGGAAAGTCGACAACAGTAGGAAGGCTGCTGTTCGAGACGGGAGCTATCGGAGAGAGGGATATGACAAGGATGAAGGAGCTTACACAGACCTTCAACAAGCCTACATTCGAGTTCGCATTCCTCATGGACTCCCTGAAGGAAGAGAGGGAAAGGGGAATAACTATCGACATAGCGCACAGGGACTTCCAGACAGGGAAGTATTACTTCACAATCATAGACGCGCCAGGACACAGGGACTTCGTAAAGAACATGATTACCGGAGCGAGCCAGTCCGATGCTGCTGTATTGGTATGCAGCGCGAAGGAAGGGCTGCAGGCGCAGACGAGGGAGCACGCAATCCTTGCAAACGTACTTGGAGTAAAGCAAGTCATAGTCGGAATCAACAAGATGGACGACGTCGGCTACCAACAGTCGAAGTACGAGGATACAAAGAAGGCAGTGGGAGACCTGCTCAAGACCCTCGGCTACAAGCCAGACACAGTCATAGCTTATGTTCCATACTCAGCGCTCAAGGGAGACAACACAAAAGTCAAGAGCCCGAACATGGCATGGTACACGGGACCATCGCTGCTGGAGGCTCTCGACATGCTGAAGGTGCCTCCTAAGCCGACAGACAAGCCGCTCAGGCTGCCTGTGCAGGACGTTCACACAGTCCAGGGATTCGGAACCATTCCTGTAGGAAGGGTAGAGACAGGAGTGATGAAGCCGGGAGACCAGATAATAGTAATGCCAAGCGGTGCGCGCTCTGAAGTAAAGAGCATTGAAATGCACCACCAGCAGCTGCAGAAGGCGGAGCCTGGCGACAACGTAGGATTCGCCGTAAAGGGTCTCGAAAAGAAGGACATAAAGAGGGGAGATGTAATCGGACCGAGCAGCAACCCGCCGACAGTAGCGGATGAATTCACAGCTCAGGTAGTTATTCTCCACCACCAGAACGTGATCGCGAAGGGATACACGCCGGTGTTCCACATCCACACTGCTCAGGTAGCTTGCACGTTTGTAGAGTTCCTGGAGAAGAAGGATCCTAAGACTGGACAGACTGCAGAGAAGAATCCGCAGACGCTCAAGACTGGAGACATTGCTATCGTCAAGATAAAACCGACGAAGCCTATCCCCTGCGAGAAGTATGCTGACTTCCCGCAGCTTGGAAGGTTCGCGATAAGGGACATGGGAGAGACGATCGGAGCAGGAGTAATCCTGGACATAGTGCCGAGGAAGGCAGCCTGATGTGGTGAATAAGTGGCCTGGGCTGTAATAAAGTTGGTAAGCGTCAACAAGAAGGACGTGGACACTATAGCCAGGCAGATAAAGAGCATTGCGACTTCTTTGAATATTAAGAACAAGGGACCTATCCCCCTCCCTACGAGGAGGATATCCCAGACAACAAGGAAGACGCCAGCAGCGGATGGCTCGCATACGTTCGAAAAATGGGAGCTTCGTATCCACAAAAGGCTTGTCCAAATAGAGGGAAGCGAGCAGGCGCTTCGCCAGATAATGAGGATTCCTGTACCAGATACTGTTCAGATTGAGATCGGACTTGGCGGCTGATCTCCTCTTTCTTACACACTCTTATGTATTAACCCCCGCCTGCATTTAAGCTAAAGCTAATATCTCAAGCAGTCCTGAAAGCCCGCTGGCAATATAGTCTGGCTGCGCACCATCGGGGAGTCTTTCCCCATACCTGTTCACCCATGCGGTCTTGATCTTCATCCTGCATGCTGGGACTATGTCATGGTAGATGCTGTTTGCAACGTGAAGCGTTGATTCCCTACTTGCGTTGTACCTCTTGAGGAACTCCAACCAGTGACCCTCCCTTGGCTTGTACGACTTCACATCCTGCGCAGTTATGAAGCCATCGACTTCAAGGTTGTTGTTGGCTATCGTACCTTCCAAAAGCTGCCTATCTATATTTGATAGAATGACCCTCTTGTATCCCCTTTCCCCCAGCCTCATGAGCGTCGCAGCAGTATCTGGAAACGAAGCCCATGTTGTTATGCTGGCTGCAAACTTTTCCCCTGCGCCTGCCGGCGCATCCATGCCCAGGGAAGATGCCAGTTTCGTGGATGTGTCCCTAAGCACATCAGAATATGGCTTGTAAGTGTCCTCTTCCTGCATCTCTAATGCGAGGTATCTCTCGAAGATTTTTGTATTGCCTTCTGGAATATCAAGCGCAAAATACTTTCTGAAACTCTCTTCGATGCCCGCCTTCCAGTCTATGAGAGTGCCGTAGCAGTCAAACGTCAAGTACTTTATTGCCATAGTATGTTGCCTGCGCCCCATAATCTAACTTTTCCTGCGCCTGCGCCTTCTCCTGCATTTCGCAGCTGCATCAAGTCTCTGCGTGCATTGCCTTCTGCCTTGCCAGCACGCTTGTGAGATATGCGTGCGGATTCCCGGGATCTTTCTGCCAGAGCTCCCTTCTGTACCTGAACAGGGCCTTGTGCGCTTTGCTTGCAGCCTCGGCTGCCTCCTCAAGCGCTTCAAGTCCCTTTGTCTCGACTATCTTTGTGTCTCCCTTCCTGAGCGACTCTTTTGCCGCTTCTATGAATTTAGAAAAGTATTTCTCAAACTCTGTCGTTGAATCCAGCATTGTCTGCTTCATGTTCGAGGGCGGATCTATGGATACCATGTGAAGCTCTGAATGTACTGCGTTGAGCATTTCCTCAAACGCGCCCTGGTACACTGTCAGTATATTTGACTTTGGAAACTTTTCGGAAAATGTGCTTGGGATAATACCCAGCTTATTCTCGAACTCGTACTGGACAGCTTTAAACCAATTATCCACTTCCGCCTTCGTTTCCTTCCAGGACAACTCACTTCCCGTCCTGCCCGAGTATACAATGCTCGCCATAACGCCACCAATAATATTGCGCAGCACCAGATACTTAAGCGTTGCGAACCAAGCTGTCGGTTGACAGCTTCTCTGCCAGGAGCGCGGCTATGCACATTGCGCCTTTGCTCCTGTCGTCAATTGCAAGAACCAGTTCCTTGATGAATGGGCTGACAGCGGCGGTGCCAGCAGGACCATAAACCCCTTCCGCTTTGAGTCCTGCGATGCGGCCTTCTGCAACAGGCATCAGGATGTACAGCGGGACATCGTGCGCTATCCTCAAATGCCTCAGTGCTGCGATGACTGCAAGGCTCCTCTCCCTGTGCACTCCAGTATTTATGCTGCCTGCAAGCAGCAGGTCGAGGTTTTTTGACACCTCGTCCTTCGCTGCTATCGCCTTTTCTAGGCAATCCTCAAACACCTTTAAATCGCTCGTGAACGCATCGTTAGCCGATTTGTAGCGTTCCCTCGCCATATCCAACGCATTTATATCTCCGCCAGCATTGATTTGATTGTAGAACGCATCTCTTGCGTCTCTGTCCTCCCCGTTTTCACGCCGGTCTCTAAACTTCGAATAGCCCTGCTCGGCGAAGTCCATTATAGATGTTGCGCTCTGGATCTCTCCTGGCTCAATCCCGGCGACCTCTGCCATTGACCTCAGGCTTTCCCTCATTGCATCGACAGAGGGAAGCAAAGATTCAAGGGAAACGCGGAGCGCATCGCTAGGTTCTGCGGCTGATGCGCTTGCCAATAGCCCGTCTATAAGTTTTACGGAATCAGGACTTTCGCCGAATCGTTCTGATAGCAGGCGCCTCGACTCCAGTCCGACGGTTATGAACGCATGGTAATCTGCGATGCGGTGTAGGTGGTCTAGCACCTCGTCTACGAAGCTGAAGATTTTGGCTTTTTGCATGCCGCAGTCAGGTATTATGGCACGAAAGAATTTGATGATCTTCTCTTCCCTGTCGCCAGGCTCTATCTCGTCGATCCATCCAACGATGCCGCCGACATTATCCACTATTCCAAGGTACTCTGCAGCTGTTTCTCTTGCCCTCCCTGCATCTGTAGATACCATAGTTACTGCCTATTTTCAATATTCCTCTCTATTCTGGATATATTTATAGGTTCTTTTTTCTTCAAAAAGCGATGAGCTTCATGTCGCTTTTGGCAGATTCCCAAAACAGTATTCTGCTTTTTCAATCGCTTTAAGTATCAGGAAGAGCACAGCATTTTTGTGGTGTTTGGCGGGAGCGATGCAGAGCAAGAGGAGGGAGAGGAAGAGATAGTTGAGGGGGTTCCCTCTGACGGAAATGGGATAAGCAGGTTTTCCCTGATTCCGCCAATTCAAACGTCATGCGTCTAATTGCTCTTCGCTTATAAAAAGGGACGCCTGCACTGCTTTACTGAGACGGGTGTTTCACATAAGGGAAATGCAAACCGAAACGCAGAAGCGGACGATAGTATTCGATCTTGACGGCGTGCTCTGGGACGACATTACTGCAGTCCTCAGGATGAGGATGAGGACCACAGAGACTTTCTTCGCGCAGGCCTACTGCGAGTTCGTGGTGACAGCGCTCAGCCTGTTCCCAAAGACGATGGCGAAGCGTGTGGAAAATCTGAATAAAAGCGCGCTTGATGAAGACGCGATAGCCGCCGCAAGCCAGCTGCACGGATTAGGATACGATATATTGGTGCGCACCAGCAATGATACGGTTGACCCGAATAAGCTAAAGAAGTTATTAGGGAAGAGAGGCATCCCCGTGCAGATCGACGAGCCGGTCTGCCTGTCTGGCAAGGCAGCTCCTGTTAAAGGGAAAATGCCGATAGTAATGGAGGACAGCACCGTAAGCATCATTGCGTCGCTGCTTAGGGCAATAAGGGAGGACAACAGGCATAGGGACGACGCCACTTTCTTGTTGGTCAAGAAAGATTATAACAGGTTCCTCGGATGGTTCATAAGCAAGATAGACCGCAACGTAGTGAGGTTGGATAATGCGAGGAACGCGCCTGCAGCAATAGACACCATGTTGAGGGGAGGCGGACACGGCAAAGCTAAGCTCAAGTCTACATGCTGAGAGGATTAACGTCGATTGACTGATAGCCATTCGTCCTTTATAAATACCAGTTTCTTTCCTTAATCACCGACCAGTGATTGCATGGCAAAGACAATAGAAATGCCAGCAGGCTCAGGAGAGCCCGCTGCAGCTGAGACAATAGGAGTAAGAGCGCCCGTGGTTTTAGGAAAGAGCTTCTTCCCTGAAAGGCCGAAGGGTCCAGAGCCGGGGGACAGGGACAAGAGCATAACGCCGGCACCTGAGCTGATAAGGCTCCAGGTCATGCACGCAGTCCAAGCGAGGAGCGACAGCGATGGAGGAAGGCTATACGGCAGAGACGAGATAATCGCTGCTGTGACTGCTGACCTTACTGCACAGGGAAAGAGGTTCCTTCTTGTTCCGTGCGAATTCCATAATGGACAGGACTCAACCCCTCACAACCTCTACAGCTATGATCCGAAGACAGGGAGAGGAATCTGCGATTCATGCTACAGCTTTATAAAGGAATACGGCACACCGGAGCAGATTAAGAAGCTTACGCGCTGGGAGGAAGGGCTTCCTTACCCTATGCGTCGACTGTAGGCTTGGCTTTGCTGCCTAGCCTGCCGCGCGGCTTCTTTACTTTGAGCTCCTTCCATATCTTGGACATCGCTTCCTGGTTGATGCTTGTATCGTAACCGGTGTTTGTCACCATCTTACTGAGAAGGTAGATCTCGGCGAGCGGCTTGAGGTTCTTGTTGTCGCATGCCTGGTCGATCGCGCCCTTTGCGTCGCTCTCTCCGAACTTCTGGGCGACTGTCGCAAGGGAATTCGCATTCTTCCTGAGGCCAGCGGTTGCCGCATTGGCATAAGCGTCCAGCACCTGGGTCTTTATCCCAAGTAGTCCGTATGATTTGTTGTCTATCACCCTCCTTATCCCTGCAAGGTGGAACACAATTTCTTCAGGCTTGGTTGTCTCGCGGATTCCCATCCTCTTGAGAGCTATCCAGTCCTTGTACTTCACCATGAAGTCTACATATTCTTCGGCTTCCAAGCAATCACACCTGACCTATTATGTAGTAGCCAGAGGACTTTTCCCTGGCGACTCTCTTAAGCACGCCTTTCTGGACAAGAGCCACGAGCGTGTTGTTGACAACGCCTTTCGGCCTGTTGCACTTCTTCATTATGTCGTCCGCAGTCTTGATCGACGTATCCTTAGTTGCGCCGAGCTGCTTCATCGCGTCAACTATGAGCTGCTCCATAGGGTTTAATTCAACCATGTTTACACCTTTTAGGTTTAGAATCATGACTACTTCTTCGTCTTTATTTCCTTGTTCTTCGGCCTGAGTGCCCTGTAGCCGCACCTCCTGCACTTCTCAGCGCCAGCCTTGTTCCTGCCCTTGCACCGCTTGCATATCCAGATCTTGGAAATCTCTGCATCTGCTATAGGAAACTTTCCCATTATTACACCGAATTAGACGATATTTTAGACTTGCATTGAACAAAAGAAGTCTATCTTATTTACTAAATAAGGTTAATAAAGCTTGCTGTCTGAGCGCCGCGGTGAAGAGATGCAATTCTAAACCTGCTTGTTTGCCGGCGTTCTCCTTATCTCACAGGCTTATCCACTGTCTCTTGAGTCTTCCAGCTAATAAACGCTCCCGATTTAAAGGTGACTGAAAT
>JAJYDY010000011.1 GCA_021790455.1 Microcaldota archaeon
AGGTGCATCCTGCTTATCACCGCTCTCCTATCGAAGACCTGTACAACAGTATCCTTGCCATTCGCTTTCTTTAGCGCTGCGAACAGCTTGCCGAGGTCTGCGATTCCTGTACATCGCCTTATCACAAAATCAGAGCTTTCCTGCACTTAACCACGTCTCTGTCAGCGCGTTCTCCTTGCGCGAGCCTTTGCTTTTCTCTTCCACGTTATGAGCAAAACCACAACAACAGCTACTATCCCTATCAGCGCGAGCCTGACACCCATCGAATCTATAAGCAGCGTGTTGATCTGCTGCTGTGAGGGTGGAAGAGTATATGTGCTGAAGTTGCCAAGGATCGCATATGATGGTGCGCTAGCGCTCTCTATCGAAGGATTGACGGAGAACTGACCCTCGATCGTGCCGGTGGATGTGTTGATGTAAACACCTGGATGGATCTTGCATCCAACGCTGCAGTTGCCGGTGCTGATGTAGCTTCCATCAAGGAGAGCCCATGCAATCTTGTACGGGCCGTTTATTGAGGACCTGTTGTTATAAGCTGCTGTTATATACATGCTCGTTATGTTGTAGAAACCATAGGAATGCGCTGCTGCTGCGGCCTCCTGCGGACTCACAGTTATGAAATATGGTGCCATCGGTCCTGTATAACTGGTAACTGTGTTGTTTATCATGTGTACCGATATCCCTACGAAGGTGACAAGGCCGCCAACCTGGAGATAACCGCTGGTCGTAGTGCTATTGGTGTACGGTATGTTGTATGTGTATGCTATGTCACTGATGTTGGTGCCATTCGTATAGGTCCTAGTATTAGCTGACTTTAGAGATATGTAATCCTGGAAATAGGATTTCCCGACGCGCAGAATAACTGCATTTGCAGCGATGCCTATCGTAGCTGCGCTTGCCTGTACCGTGCTTCCGGGGAAAACTATAACTCCGTTCCCAGTGCTCGAGTTTCCCGCTATGGCATTGCCGCTGGTTGAGTTGGAGGCATGTGCAGATGCGAGAATCATGCCTGTGAGTAGTAAAAGAAATGAAATCCGGCTATTCATACAATCAATCTGATTTGAATGAAGGGATTTAAATAGTATGCGGCATGCGCTCTTGATACGCTCTTTCCATCTCTTCCTTCCTCGCCTTTCTCCACATGTTTGATACGTCGATATGGCTTACAGGTATCCCCTCACTCCTAAGGATTTTCGCCGCTTTAGGTGAGCTCGGCTCTTCCTGCCTTATCCATATCACCCTCTGGGCCTGTTCCTCCGTAAGTCTGCGTGGCATCTTGGACCACCTCTTCCTTCACAGATGTGCTCTCCATAATATTTAATTGCTCCGGAACATGTGTTTTGGTTGGCTTGAGGGTATGGGCATTCTCCCTGAGCCACTTCCTCCTCTGCTTGTAGTCAGGGATGGCGTTGGTCACAAGGCCCCAGAAAGCCTTCGAATGGTCCCTCCTCACGGTGTGCGCCAGCTCATGCACTATTATCGCGTCTAATATATGCGGCGGTGCGAAGAGGAGCCTGAAGTCGAGGTTGATGTTGTTCTGTATCGAGCAGCTGCCCCAGAGAGTTGCAGTGTCTTTCAGCCTCACTCTCTTTATCTCCGATTTGAAATGAACGTCGTTTAGGTCCCTGACTCTCTTCTCCACTTCGGGGAGGAGAGCCTTCGTCAGCGCTCGTCTTGCCAGATTGACCGTGTGCCTCTTCTTCTCCCTGCCATCCAATCCGCTCGCCAGCCTTATCGACAATACTCCGTCTTTTACGCTCGCTCTCGAGCGGATCCCCTCCTGTCTAATCCTAATGTTGAAGCTTTTCCCAAGTGCCTCGAGCACCTGCCCATCCTCAAAATTCAGCTTCGCCTTTACCTCGACTATCCTTGTTCGCCTCCTGCGCCGATGCCTCCTTGGTTTCCAAAATAAGAATAGTGTCATGGAATGAATATTGCTGGAAAAGGAATAATAGCTTTTAGTTTCTTGTGACATCCTCCCACCGCTAAAGCGTGTAGGATTTCCCGCTCACGTTGTTAAGATCCTGCTGCATCATCTGGAGGCCCTGCGTATTCTGCCGGAGCGGAGCACCGAGCATGACGAAGCCCCTCGTTGGATAGATGTGCTTCGCCCTCATGTTTTTGGATTGATCTCAAGAACCAGATGCATCATCGACATTGTGTGCCACGACTGCCAGAAGGGTTCCTGCATTTTCTCGAATCCCTTGCTCTGGTAGAGAAGTATCGCCTTGATGTTCCTCGGGTCAACTTCCAGCACTGCGATCTGGATTCCAGACGCCCTGAGGTTTCCTATTGCCGCATCCAAGAGTGCGCCGCCGATCCCCAAATTCCTATAGTTGCTGGTCACTTCCAAGTCGGTGAGGAAGCCATGGTCACCGGCTGTCCGGTGGAATTCGATTCTGCCCACCCACCTCTGGTCTATTTGCGCAACGATAAATCCACTCCGTTTCATGTATATCAATGGCACTGATCTCTCACCCTTTCTCAGACAAAGACCCTGCGGCAAGTCTCCTTTTGAGAGGGCTCTCTTCGCCTCTCCGCGGAGTCCTACGTCCAATATCCTTGGAGCTGGCTCTACCCCCATTCTATAGTTCCTAGTTTCTACTGCCTGTGTCATATAAAAAGTAGCGATTTTCAAGATATTTAAACGTTGCCAAAACCAGCAGAATTCGAGGATTTTCCTCTGATTTTGAACAATTGTTGATTGGACTTCTGCTGCCATCCCGGAAACATAGCTTACTATACGGACGTGCAGGTTTCTCATTATAGGTCCGGACTTGCAGCGCTCACGCTGGGTTGCTCTCAAAACAAAAAGAAATGAGAGAGTGGAAGATTCATTCATACAAACATTCAAGAGCTATCGCTAACTCCTGATAAAACCTCTTTCATCAAAAGATTTTAATTGGTCTTTAGTAAGGGAATGTTCACAGATCGCGTGAGCTTTCTGCTTACGCACCCCTCCTATCAAAGCCGTCTATTGCGGCCGACCCAGTGCCTCGTTTCGGGTAAGGCTTCGACCTTAGATGCTTTCAGGTCTTATCCTTATGGCGCGTGGCTACCCGGCAATGCTTATACAACCGGTACACTAGAGGCGCCGTTCCCCCGTTCCTCTCGTATTATGGGGAACTTATCCTCTGGCACTAACACCTTCAGTAGATCCTACCGTACTGTCTCGCGACGTACTGAACGCATCTCGTGTGTGTTTTTAACGGGAGGACAGCCCGACCATTGGCTGGTTATGCCCAGCCAGGATAACACAGGACCAAATCGATGTATCAAACCGCGAGGTCGATGTGGACTCTCACCCGCGACGAATCGATTACCTCTAGAGTAACTTGTTTTATAGCTTGGAGCCTCATTAAAAGGGCTACCAACGTTCTTTAAGCCAGAATTTCTTCTCTGCACCCTTCGCTTTTCGGAGTACAGTCAGCCCAGCATTTGCCTTTATGCTTACCATCGGGTTCCCAACCCGATTAAGCTGAGCATTGGTCACTTTCGTTTCCTTATCGAAAGTAACCGTCCAGTCTAACTACCCACCTGCAGCTGTCCCTTGCCAGGTAAGCTGTGTAATAAGGTATAATTGGTGTTACATTGTTGCTCCGCATGCGCCGCAGCACATGCATCGACGCTCCCAATTACGCTATGTATATCTCATCACACAACAACTACAGGCTGTAGTAAAGCTTCATAGAGACTTCGTTTCCCACTGAAGGATCGCGGCATATTCACCGCGCAGTAAGTTCACTGGATTCATTGTTGGGACAGTAGGCCGATCGTTACGCCCTTCATGCAAGTCACCAATTAAGTGACGAGGTATTACGCTACCTCAAGAGAGTCAGAGTTACTCCCGCTCTTTGCCAGATCTTACTCCCGTTGAAACGGGTCTTCAATTACTGGCGGTGAGCAGGCGTCACCCACTGTACTAAGCGTTTCCGCTTCGCGGTGAGTTGTGTTTTTGATAAACAGTCGTCGACCTCAGGTTAATGCTATCTGCGCATACAATACGCAGACATGGCTTGTCGATAACTTACGCCACCAATTTGCCGATTTCCCTAACAATGATTATTCCATCACACCTTGGCTTTTTCAGCCTGCAGCACTTGTACTAGTTCTAGGTACGGAGTACTACGATCGTTACAGATTCCCTTTTCACGGAATCAGGAATTCATGCCAACAGTTCATTTAGCTGCTTCTCCTCATAACGAGACTCTGCAGCCCTTTGCACTTTCTTGCGGCACTATCCCCAACTGTCAGAAATCTGTCTTGCGTTGCCGCGCCTACGTAATACGGGCTGGAATATTAACCAGCTTCCCTTTTGAGATTTTGGTGATTAGCCTACCTCTTAGGATCGCCTAACTCTCCGCTGACGAGCGTTGCGAAGAAAACCGTGTGCTTCCGGTGCATGGGATTCTCACCCATGTATGCTGTTTACTAACACCAGGATATTCACTGCAATACGTTCCACAGGTGCTTCCGCGCCTGCTTCTTGACATATTGCACGCCATCTTACCAGTGCTTTCGCACTCTAAGGTATCGGTACCTGATTTAGCCCCGTATATTTTCGGAAACAGTTTCCTCAACTGGTACGCTATGACGCGTTTTTTAAAGGATGGCTGCTTCTGAGCCTACCTCCCAGATGTCTAAGAAAACCATCGCCTTTGATACACTTAATCAGGATTTGGGGACCTTAACCCTAGTCACTGTCTTTGTAGTCTCGTATGTCTAGCTTACCCAAACACGCCGACTCTTGGGGTCTACGCAGTACGTACATTCGGAGTTTGACAGTTGAGTGGGACCTTTCGGACCCGTCCACAACAATCGGTCGCTCTACCGTACGCACAAGCTCGCCCAAAGCTATCCTAAAGATACTTCAGATGGGACCCGCTATTGCCTCGCTCGAATGGTATATCGCCGCTAACCGTAGCTCACCCAACAGGACATGCCATGACAGGTTGCGGACCTCCAGCAGGCGTTAGCCTACCTTCGTCCTGGCCACGATTAGATCGCAGAGGCTTCGGGTCGAATAATAGTGACTTCGGCACTTTCATACCGGGCTCCTCACATGTTGCGAGCGCTCGCTTTCGCTGCGACTTTCGTCTCGCCACTACTATTCACTCCCTGGCTCTTGCTTCAAGAAGAATGATAAGACGGTGTTCAAGGCGCATCGCTAATTCCTCTCGAAATCCCGCTTCTGCGCCCCACATTCCTTTCCCGCCTTACCTGCGTTTCACCACCTAGTTTCAGATCTATTTCACTCGCACTCGTGTGCGTTCTTTTCAGCTTTCGCTCACGCTAATTGTTCGCTATCGGTCTGCAATCAATATTTAGGGTTGGAGTCTAATGCCCCCATATTCGCGCTCCGTATTAAGGGAGTGCTACTCTATCACGGATCATTCCAGGACATTTTGCCTACGAGGCTGTCACTCTCTATGGCGACGCTTTCCAACGTCCTCAGCTCCTGTTCTGGATAACCACCGCACCACATCTCCTTCCTGTTGCCAAGTCGGATTCGGTTTGCCCTTTTTGGCTTTCATTCGCATTACTAACCAAATCTCATTTGATTTCTTCTCCTGCGGGTACTAAGATATTTCAGTTCCCCGCGTGCGCTTGCATTTGCATGCATAATTCCGGAATCCTCGGTTCAATGCCTGACCTGCGGCTACCCGAGGCTTTTCGCAGCTTGCCACGCCGTTTTTCGCTACTGCAGCCAAGCCATCCACTAAGTGGCTTAAAAGTATGATGAAATCTTCCACTCCTCACATCAATAGCCAAACAGACTATCTCACAAGCGCAATGATATGAGACAGATGAGACACTCTAGAAACGCATTTGGTCATCAGCCTGCATCCCCCGAAGATAGAGGGAAAAATAGCTTTCCAATTACGAGCCAACAGAGACTCAAGCTGCCATAACAAGCACTGAAGAGATATTATGATGAAGAAGGTATTTAAAGCTTGCCGTCCGCACCGGAGAAAGGTATGTTACAACAGCTACCCAGTGGCGAAAGGCTTTTATATTATACCAAACTTATATTATAATATAATTCTGGTAATTCAATGGCTGAAATAATCGAGAGAAGCTTAAAGACAGAGAAGCAGATAGCGCTAGCAAGGCTTCAAGATGCAGTAGTTATGGCGGTAAATGAAGTCGATCCAAGCATTGTGATGCATGGTGGAACAGCGATATGGAGATGCTACAACGGCAACAGGTTTTCTGATGACGTGGATGTATACCTGACCGAAAGACAGCTGGAAAAGATAAACCACGGATTTACTTGGGCGTTATCAAAGAGGAATGTGAAGATGGAATACCCAAAAATTTCTGGAGGGAATATAATCGTGTTCAATGATACTGCCAGAACAAAGTTTGAGGGAATGAAAAAACAGCGTCCGATACGTCCAGTTCAGAAGGATTACACAAGGGTAGACGGTACAAAATTTGTAATAACCACACTAAGCATCGAAGACTTCATACTGGAAAAAATACATACGTATGGAAAGAGAATGTATGCGCGTGACCTTTATGATATATATCACCTTTGCAGTATAGAGCCATTATCAGCAAGGGTCAAAAAGGCTCTAAAAAAGTTTTTGGGGGGTATAGAGAAACCGCTTAACGAAGGGACTCTGAAGGACATTGTTTACATAGGCGCAGCGCCGACTTTTGAAACGATGGTTGCTTCAATAAAAGGGAAATCGGAATGAAGTACATAGCATTTGTCAGGCAAAAGTTCGGCAAAGCAGATTTCCCTGTCTTCAGAATCGAAGATATGAAGCTTGCGCTTGCACCTCTGAAAATCAAAAACGATTACCTCTACCTTCTGGTGCACAATCTATTGCGGAAAAAGGAGATAACAAAAATAACAAAGGGCATCTACACCTTTCACAATGAAGCTGCCGTGGTTGGCTTCGCATTCGCCCCTTTTTATTACGGTTTGGAAAACGCCCTGAGCCTAAGAGGGATTTCTGGGCAGGGCATGAATTTTATTGTTATGACGACCAGGAATGTAAGGAGGGGGGTAAGAACTTTTCAAAACAGAAATTATAGGATTCAGTATATGGACAGCAAAATGTTCTTTGGATATGACCTTCTAGAATATGGAGCATTTTGGATTCCGGTTTCAAATCTTGAAAAGACGGTAATTGATATGATTTACTTTGAGGGTAGTATTAGAGATGAGCTCTGGCCTGAAATCCTCAAAACCTTAGATATGCAAAAACTCAAGAATCATTTAAAAAGGTATGATGCAAAATTTGCAAGAATGATTTTGGAGCAGATAAGCGAAAACAAGAGCCTATGACGTTTAAGGCATCTCATTTTTGAGTAGCTCTTTCTTCACTAGGTAGGACCTGACCATGGAGAATACCTTCTTGTGTCCTTTGGAATTAGGATGTATTCCATCCTCAAGGAGGGATTTATAATCGAGCTTCTCGAACTTGCTGAATATGTCTATGAAGTGCACGCCATTTTCCTTGCAGACCCTCCTCTCGATTCCGTTGAATTTCTTGATGTATTTATTTTCGGAAGCATATTCAGGCATCCATTCTATAGGGTGCGTCTTTGACTCATCCCTTGGCCCTACAACACCAACAAAAAGCAATTTCGTAGTATACTTCCTTGCGATTCCTATTATCTTCTTAAGATTCTCTTCGAATTCCAACGTGGATGTGTACGTTTTCCCTGTTGCAATTTCAGTAACTGCATCCCTACCTCCGAGCGATATTATTATCATAGTTTGGGGTTCCTTGAGCCTTGGAATAATCTCCGATTCCATCCTCTTCAACAGCTCCTTCGTGCTGTCCCCGTCCACACCAAGGTTGTAAAACATGAAATAATGGTCGTTGTCAGCCAGCTTCTGGTCTATGAACTTCCTGAGTCTAGCGGCCCATCCACTTTCCATTCTGTCGAATGCGCCATAAGCGATGCTATCCCCGAAAAGCAATATCTGCATAGCTGAATAAACTGCGCTCAGCAATAAATACCTTGTGTGAGGAGCTAATACGTGTTGCGATAGACAATAGGATAAGAAGGCATGTTTCTCGCAAAACTGAACTTCTTAGCATGGACTCTTTTACGATGAAGAGGATATTCCTCTCAACTAGGGAAGCGGCTGTTTTAGCTAGGGCTACGGAGGAACGGCTCACGGCTGCCGATAAAACGCTGCGTGCTTATCAACATTTTTAATGCTTGTCAGTGAATAGCAATAGGTGGTTTTATAAGTTTCGCAGGAATGTCCGACACCGACATAGTGGAGGTTATGGTATTTGGGGACAGCATAACCTATGGTGCATGGGACAACAACGGGGGCTGGGTTCAGAAGCTGAGGGAGCCGATGGATGTTAAGAACTTGGTTGATTCAAGCGTAGCCTATTTCGTTTACAATCTTGGTGTAGTCGACGACACCAGCGCCGGAATCGTAAAAAGGTTTGAGCATGAGGTTGCGGCAAGAAGATATTTAAATGAAGTGCAGAAACGCGTAGCGATATTCTGCGTAGGCTTAAATGATTCCGAAATCATATTAAAGAAAAAGACCAACAGAGTTCCGCCAGAAGAATTCGAACATAATGTAAATGAATTAATAAGGATGGCGAGGGAGCATGTTGATAAAATAATTTTCGTTGGTCCAACACCAGTCGATGAAACATTGGCAGAGCCTGTTCCATGGGATACGGAGAAGGCGTATAGGAACAGCGTGATTAAAAAATATAACAATATAGTCAAGTCTATCTGCAAAGGAGAGAAAATAGATTTCATCGAGATATTTGATGTGGTGATCAGACTCGATTACAAATCACTGCTGGAGGACGGCTTGCATCCGAGCCCCACGGGTCATTTTGTAATATACGAGCTTATTAGGGGTTACCTTGAAAAGAACAAGATTCTAAATTTCAACGCGACAAAAAGCCTTGAGCACCGATATAAAGAAGATAAGTAGAATAATAACAGTTAAGGCGCGATAAAAGTGCAAATTTGCGTTTTTGGCTATCAAAGAACCTGTGCTTCCGCGACGGTAGAGATGCACTCTTGCTCTGCTCTCCTAGCGAGCTTCCCTATCGCATTCCTTGCCAGATCCGCTTCGCTCGCACCCCTGAGGAAAGACTTTTCCGAGAGTATGGCTTTGATCAGCCAATCCAGCAATTCAATCTCTTTTTTCAAGCTGATTAAATCAGGGTCAGAAGCGTTTTCGACCTTCAGCTGATCGACCTTTTGCTCTAACCTCTTCCCAAAAAGCGTAATCAAATATGCCAACCCGAATCTCTGCGCTCTCCTGTCAGGTGCATGAGTTACCACATACTCAAAGATATCGCCAGGATGTTTGCCAACATCGCTGACAATGCTAAGCAGGCGCTCTCCACCGTGCTGCAAGACGAAAGCCCCGTCTGCAGAAAGCGCAAGCGAAAACAAGCCTTCCCTGCTTTCCAAGAAGATTTTGTCTTTTCTGGAGAATACTAGGGCATTTACGGGACCGCTCAGAAGGAAAGACTCATAATTTCTCAGCCTATCCGGTGCAAGGATGCCTAAGACGTTCGTCTTATTCTCAGGACTCTTTGTGGCTGCCATAAAAAGACCATCTGATTCTAACCTTGAATCCCTGCAGATATTTATAGTTATTGCAGGACCTTTATTTTCCCTTAGTTATTCCTAAGTTCAAGTTGCAGAAGCGGATGCCTCTCTCGCCCTCTTAGACCTTCCCGCAGCCTCTCGCCTGACTCCCTGTTCATAATCTCACTTGATAGCCTGTTGCACTCGTCCGCTTCCACGGCTTTTGCGAACAGTACGGCGGTCTCACGCTCATTAAGCGCCCTTGCTTCGCTGTAGCGCAGTTCCTCCGTTGCACTTTTGATCGCTGAACTGTATGGGTTGACCGAGATCTTCGACAGCTCTTCGATTTCCTTCCCTTCCCTGCGGAGCTGCTCCTCCATGTCCTTTTCGTGCTTCCTGCAATACTCCATCACCGAAGCTAGGACCTTGATCAGGCTTTCCCTGCGCTCCTCGATGCCCTTTGCTACCATCGCAGCCCTGTGCGCATTGATTATCCCATGTGACAGATGCGGCATGTTGCTCGATCCATGGTATCTTACATCGACTTTTACGCACATCTTCTCTTTCCCGAGCTGCACTACTACCAGTGTATCGTCTGTCCCAAAAATCAGGTACTTTTCCGTAAGTATGAACCTAGCGAAAAATCCCTCTTTCCTGAATGCTATGGCTGAGAGAGGGTAGACCTCGGTGATGCAACTGCTGTTTCTCTGCTTTGCTGCTGTCATCTGCTCAAAAAGAAAGAGAGTTCTTCCTATATTTAATCCTTATGAATAGCATCTCCGTGCTATCTCAGCATCAGCAGCGGCTCTATCTTGTCTGTGGACTGCGTGCCGCAGCCAGGACACTGCATTATCTCAGTGGGTGTGGCGGGCGTCAGCCTTATGAGACCGAATATCTGCCTTGCATCCTGCTTGAGCGTAGTCTTCTGGAGCTCCTGGTTGCAGTCAATGCATTTCCACTCCCCTGCCCCAACCCTTCGAACATAGTTCTTAATCTCCTGGCTTACTGTATTGAGGTTTGACACGTATATTGCGCAGCATTTCCCGCACAGTGCGCTGGAGCGCATGTATAGGTCGTTGCTCCGCTCATTCCAATCTTTTAGTTGAGTCCCGTCAAACACGCACTTCTCAGTGCGACTTGCTGCTCTCGTTTCTGATTCTTTTCCAGCTTTCATGCTAATACAATCTTCTTCCTTGGAAGGCGGAATATCAATGAAGCCCCTAATATAAAAACCTTCCGTATAAAATTACAACGAGCGAATTAGATGTTGACTCTTTCTAAAAGCGAGGGAATAGGCGGCATGATAAAGCAGGCCGCCGAGGACTTCGTAGTCGAGGAGATAACCGAGAACGGCACAGTCCTGGAGACCAAGCGGCAGTATTCAGCGAATGACCTAGGGATGCAGGTAGACGGAGGAGGACGGTTCACCATCTTCGTAATGCAGAAAATGAACTGGAACACTATCCAGGCGCTGAAGAGGATAGCAGCATGGCAAAGGCGGGGCATAAAGTCGGTCGGATTTGCAGGTACCAAGGATAGGACCTCTGTATCAACCCAGCTGTGCAGCATATACGGGGTAACCCCTGAGCAGCTCGGCGATGTCAGGCTGAAGGACCTAAAGATAAACGGGGCATGGCGGGCAAATGAGGGGATAAAGATGGGGGAACTCCTCGGCAACAGGTTCACCATCCTTGTAAAGGACGTGAAGAAGCCAGAAAGCATAGGGAGGATAAACGATGAGCTCGGTGGCGTCTTCCCCAACTATTTCGGGGAGCAGAGGTTCGGCTACCGCAACAACAACGTAGAGATAGGCGTCGACATAATAAAGGGGGATTTCAAGAGCGCTGCGATGCGCTTCCTGACAGACACGACAAACGAGAGGAACGAGGATGCAATCTCAGCAAGGAACAAGCTCAAGGAGACAGAGGATTTCAAGCAGGCGCTCGGGTCATTCCCGCTTTACCTCAGGTACGAGAGGCAGCTGCTAGACCATCTTGCAATGATACCCACGGACTACGCAGGTGCGATAAGGAGGCTTCCCAGGGCTCTCTCCCTGATGTTCGTGCACTCTGTCGATTCTTACATATTCAACACAGTTATCGAGAAAAGGATAAGGGACGGCCTCACTGCACCGCAGCCATTCGACAAGGTTTGCAGGGCTGACAGGTTCGGCTTCCCGATCCTTGACAGGGTGACGAGCGCGGAAGATGCAGGTAACGTGGATGGAAAGCGCTTCATAGTCGGGAACATAGTCGGCTACGACAACGAAATCAACGAGGTCGAGAAAGGAGTGCTTGGCGAACTCGGCATAACGCAGGAGCAGTTCAAGGTGAAGAGCATGCCTGAGCTAAACTGCAAGGGAGCATACAAGGTGCTGTTCGCTCCATATATCAACTTTTCCTATGAGACGAGGGAGAACGAGGTCGGCATGCAGTTTTCTCTTCCTTCTGGGTCATACGCCACTGTGCTAATGGAGGAATTTCTCAAGCAGCATCAGCAATCCAAGTAAGGGAAGAAAAGAAAGAAAAAGAGGATAAAAAAGAAAAAAGGATATACCGGTTATGGTATATCTCCGGATATTGTTGACGCTAGCTGGGCCTGTGGAAGCGCTGCGCCTATCGCAAGAACCTCTACAAATCCCTGGTTCTTCCAGCCTAACAACACGCTCTCCTTTAGGCTGTATCCCGAACCTGTCATGTTGAGTTCAGAATAGTCGTATGTCAAGCCGCCAGAGGTGGCGTTCGTGACATTGTAGCCTGAAGTCTGGTTTGCGGTTTCCTTCGAGAAAAGAAGCTGCGCCTTGGGCGACTGCCATATTATCTCTAAAATGGAAGCATTCGAGCTGGATAGTTCGTAATCCATCCAATACAATCCAGTGACGTTGTTGTAGAAGAAAGACGCGTTTTTGTCATAGAGACCCATGTAGTACGCGAACGATGCGTTGGCTTCCGTCAGAGCTAAGGTGCTGTAGTTGCCGCCAGGTACAGTCAATGCAGATATCTCGCTCCTGCTCATATACCATTGCCCTGGTCCTCCGCCAGTGCCGCTGTTCGAGCCGTGAATATTTGATAAATTGCCACTGCTTATGCTCGTGGTGCTTCCCGTTCCAGAGGATGAAATCGAGCTTGTGCTGTTATTGGCCGATGGATGCGACGTCAATATTATCGCAGCACCTCCAACTACAACAAGCGCGATTATTATTCCAATGATTCCTATCAATGGAAATACTCCCTTCATGCTTGTATTCTTATGATACATAAAATCACACTTATTAGATAAAACCTACATCCTTATAAACACGATGCCGCGATGGATTTAGTGCGTTCTTCATGGCAGGTCTCCGTCAAGCGTGTTGACAAGGTTCTGGACTGATAGGGATTTTCCGCTGGCACCCATCTCTGCGAACTCGCTGTTCTTGTAGCCTATTATGCTTATAAATGTCACTCCGCTCGTGTCGTTGTGCTCTGAGAAGACAGCGTAGACCATGCTGCCATGGGTTGCATCAGCATATGAGGAATAGGTTGTGCCATTAGCGGTGAAGTTGCCCATGTGGAACGGGTTCCGCTGCCTGTTCGTCTCTGCCGCATATGCCTGCTCAGCCTTCGAAGTCTTTAGCACATATTCGATTACGCTGGAGTTCACAAACCTGTAGCCGGAGAACCAGAATTCGGTGTAGTTCTGCGGTGTCGCACCGGGAAGGCCGGAGTTGTTCAGCACCTGCTGGTCAAGTATCTGCGGGTTTGTCGTAGAGGAGGAGTTGTATATCCCGCCAGCTCCCAGCAATGCGATCGCCTCTGCCCTGCTCATGCACGAGAGACCTGCACCGCAGCTTGGATTGATAGACACTCCAGCGCCATGCCGGTACATGAGGAAAACAAAAACCATTATTATTACGGCTGTGAGCACTGCGGACATCTGGACAACCTTTGAGCTGCCGCGCTTCGGCTCCTGCGGCTGGATCTCCCGTGGGTTGATCACTTGCTCTCTCTCAGCCTGTGTCATGGTCACGATCTGCTCGCCGCTGTCGCCTGCCATCTAATCACTAATGAGTCCGCGTTAATCTTTTTAATTATACGCCAGGATAGGGATTTGAACCCTAAAGCCCCGAAGGGCACCGGTTTGCCCGTGCATCACAACATCAGCTCTCGATATTCTGCGAACTCGAGACCGGCGCATTACCGGATTCTGCCATCCTGGCACAGCTTTAATTGTAAGCCAGCAATATATAAATATTGGCAGAGGCGAAATGAGAGCATGAGAACAGCCGCAGTAACTGCCAGCGCATTTCCAACAGTCAAATTTGGGGTCTCGAGCTTAGAGTGGGATTTCAAGGTTCTTCACGATCATCTTGAAAAGAGAAGGGAGGGCGGCAGATCCTGGGGGCTGTTGATCTACAGGGCTTATCCAGAACTTGCGGATGCCTTAAAAGGCAAGGAGCCGGTGATAGATGCCGAGCATGAGTTCTTTTCCGCGGTATATGCGCGTGACAAGGCGCTATTTGAAGGTATAGCTGCCAGATTTCAGAGCGAATGGGACAGGATTAATGCAGACGTTATGCGAGCGTTATCTGAGATAGTTGAACTGGAATGGGCGAGAGGCACGTACATCTCCGGGTATGTTTCCCTTATCCCATTCGGACCAAGAAACATAAATGAAAGGTCATTTAGGGTTTTTTACATGGCTCCAACTGAAAACATGAAAGCGACTGTGATACACGAGAGTTTGCACTTCATCTATTTTGAAAAATGGAAATCCGTCTTCCCAGAAACCGATGAGAGAGAGTTTAATGGGCCGCATCTCGTCTGGCAATTGAGCGAGATGGTGACTGAAGTAATATTGAATGATGCAAGGTTGCAGAAGGTTTTTGCAAACAGATTCCAAACTTATCCTGTATATCAGGAGATGCATATTGATGGAAAGCCGCTCCTCTCCTATCTTCAGAAATTTTATGACGAAAGGAAGGATTTTGCAGACTTCCTGAAGAAGTCGTGGAAGTTTGTAAAAGAGAACCAAGATGAGATAGACAGGAAATTTAATTCTTAACTTGATAATTTTTACTTCCTTCTTGCGACAACGAGCATGTTTGTGTCTGCTACGCTTACCTGCTTCATGTTGTACCCGCCGTATACCGCAAGGACCTCGAATCCGGATCTCTTGAGCATCGATGTCAGCTCTCCCGGTGAATATAGCGTTACATCTATGTCCTTTTTCCCTATCCTTGTCAAGTCGCCGCCCGCAGCCCTTCTAAAGAGGGTGTTGTGCAACGTCCAGACGCTCCCCCTTACCTCATGCTGCACTATCCTGACAATGCCGTTATCTGGCTCCTCCATGGACGGTGCACGCAGGCGTTCCTTGAAAGGCTCCCTGTTGTGCGTTTCTATTGCAAGGAGGCCGTCTTTTCTTAGCACGCGGTGAAACTCCGAAAAAGTCTCCATGTCCCCCGCTTTGCCATTGTAGCCTATTGATGTAAACAAATTAAGGACTACGTCAAAGAGGGGGCAGACCTCATTTCCGAATGGGAGCTTGCGCATATCACCAACCCTGTAGTGGTAGCTCCATTGTGGGTGTGCATTCTGCGCCATCCTTATGAAGTCAGAATCCAGATCTACGCCAATGACATTGAATTCCTGTTTCCTCAAGGCATCGTCATGCCTTCCAAGCCCGCACGGTACGTTCAGCACATTGCTGTATTGCTCGCCAAGCCTATGACCCCAGAGCCTTATTATTCCGCCAAGCGCGAACGCCTCTTCTTCCGCTCTCGCTTCCGCTAGTCTTGGAGTGATTGACCATATCGCAGCTCTCTCCATCGGCGCGAGTTTTCTCATCATCGCAATCTAGGATTAATGCAGCCGTTCTGATATAAAATGATTTCGGCAGGCAAGCCCATCACGCTGGTGTAGCTCCTCAGAGTGAGAGGACTATCCTGCAGCGGAGGCATGTAAGCGGAAGCATGACTGCGATTATTCCAAAGGGGCTTACCGCACCGCAACTTTCCGCAGCGCTCGATTATACAGAGCTCTCTATTATCTTCCTGCTCCTCTGGTCGAGCTCGGCTTTTATCGCCTCGAACACAGAGCCCTCCCTGTCTATCAGGACCAGCTTCGTCCCCATGTCCCTGACGCTCCTCCTCGTCTCTGTGATGACCTTCCTCTTCCCCTTGTCCGTATTCACGTACCACTCCATGCCGTCCCCGGTTATCTTGAGCCTGCTTATCTGCAGCACCCTTAGCTTGAAGTTGGTCACTGCAAGCGCATCCTTCAGCGCTGATGCTGATCTTCCCTTCAGCCTGTCGCTGTCGTTGACCAGCAGGATCGGCTTTCCCTGCCTGCTCTTGAAGATTATCACTTCTGGGTGTGATATCGGGAACGGCATCTGAGGAGTCAGCTCCTCGAACCTGTGCTTCCTGTATACGATATTGACAAGGCTCTGCCTGCTTCCGCGCGCCACGGTTATCTGTGTGGCGCTAGTTATGAACCTCGCCACCTTGTCATCGATCTTCTGCTGAGCTCCACTCTTAATGACCTTAGTGGACTTCGTCCTCATGAGGGCAGGCAGCTTCCCTTTCTTCTTGAGGAGCGCTTCCGGCGTTCCCTGCTCCACCACTGTCCCATTCTCCATCACGACCGCATAGTCCGCATCCCTTATCTCCTTTGCATCATGGGTGATGGATATGGATGTGCGGCTCTTCGTGAACTGCAATATTGTCTCCTCTACCTCGCTCGCGTTTATTGCATCGAGGTTGGATGTCACCTCGTCAAGTATCACTATATTTGGGTCAGTGAGTATCGCTCTCGCTATGGACAGCCTCTGCCTCTGTCCTCCAGACAGTGCGTATCCCTTCTCGCCTATGTTGGTGTCGTAGCTTATCGGCATGTTCATTATCTCAGTGTGTATCGATGCCTCTGTGCACGCGAGCATCAGCTTGAGCGGGTCAACCTCTTCCTGTGAGTAGTAAGACACGTTGTAAGCTACGCTGTTGTCGAACAGCACCGCTTCCTGTGGGACGTATGCTATCCCTCCCCTGAGGTTGTCGAGACCGAAGGTTGCGATGTTCTTGCCCCCGACCAGTATCTCGCCCTCCCTGAGCTCGTAAAGCCTGAGCAGCAGCTTCGCCAGAGTCGTCTTGCCAGATCCGCTCTTTCCTACGAATACGGCCTTTGTGCCCTCCCTTATCCTGAAGTTGACGTTCTTTATCGTCGGGAACGGATGTGTGTACTCGAATGAGACTCCCTTGAACTCTATGTCCCCGTGCGGGCTTGTGTGGTTCTCCGTCTTATGCACGAGCGCGGGAATCTTCTCGTCGAGAATCTCCCTGAGCCTCTGCCCGGAGGTGATCGACTGCTGCACAAAGGGTATCACGTTGCCGAGCTGGTTTATCGGGTTGTAGAACATGGCGAGATATGCAATGAAGGATGAGATGATACCAAGCTGGATCGCTCCTGCTATCACGGAATGCCCGCCAACCCACCATATCGCAATCGTTGCAAGTGCGGTTATGAATCCAACCACGGGCCAATGGTACAGGTTGAGCTTCGTCAGGTCTATCTGCGAATTTAGGTACTTGCCGGTGACTTTGTCAAACTTCCCGCTCTCAAACTTCTCCTTGGAGGCTGCCTTTACTATTGTGTAGTTCGGCACTATGTCGGATATCACGGACGTCATGTCCGCGCTTCTCCTCCAGTTTCTGTAGTACATCACGTCTGCCCTCCTCCTGTACCTGATGACTAGGAAGACGACGAACGGCACGGGGATAAGCACATACACCGCAAGGGGCGGATACATGGAGAACAGTATCGTGCCTATGCCTAATATCGTGAGAACGTTGGTAACCACGGTAGGCAGCCCGAATGTCATAAGCCACTGCGTGTTTCCTGCGTCTGATATGAGCCTCGAGATTATCCTTCCTGTTGACATCTTGTCTATGAACGTCGGTGGCAGCCTTATCACGTGCGCGAAGAGCCTGTTCCTGATGTCCATGACTATCTTGTTCCCTGTCTTGTTCAGCACATAGCTCTGGAGCATGCCGAGCAGCATCGCGGCCGCTGATGCAGCAAGCAGCACCATTATCAAGATAGGGAACAGTGTCGGCGAATTGCCCGGGCTGAGTATCACGTTATCTATAAGCACCTTCAGCAGGTATGGCGGTATCAGGTTCACGAGAGCCACAACCAGCGAGAGCGAAAGCCCGAACAGCAGCGAGAACTTGTATTTCTTCCCAAAGCTGTACAGCCATATGAGCGTGTGCACCTTTCCTGGCTGCTCAAGCCGCTCATGGTCGAAGCTGACCCTTGTCCTGCCTCCTTTCGAGAAGTGCTCGTTTATCGCAGTTGCCAGCTTGCTGAAGTTCGATGCCCTTGACTTGGTGAAGTAGGCGAACTCCGTCTCCTTCCCCGACTTCTCCCTGACAATGAACTTGTTTATCCCAAAGCCGCTCTCAACGAACGCCCGCTCTATCCTGTTGAGGGGGCACCTCTCGACAAGGCGCTTCCCGTCCCAGACCGAAAGATCGCTTGCGGAAATCACTACGTTTTCTTCCTTCAGGTTCAGTTCGTGATCGAGGTCTGTCTTCAGCTCGACAATAGCCCTAGGCATCTTGGCAGGCCCTGCGGCTGTGGGTCGCTTCTCGCCATGCTCCGATGATGCTGCTATAGCTTTCATCCTCTCGACCTTCTATTTTCCAAACCGACTGCAAGTAATTCACTCCTTTTCCTGCTGCTTTTGTTTTTTTGCGTGCAAATCCATCAACAGCCTATCCTCTAGGCTATCGTATTTGCTCCTAGAGGGATTATGACATTACTAATACTTAAATCTTCTCCCTTTCCGTCGTAAAAGGTATGTTTATCGTCAAAAACCAATTGGACTGGAGACGTAAATTCCTGAATTTATGGAACGTCCTGCGCTGCAGGAGGAAGGCGGAAACAATACTTATATAAAACTAGGATTTAATAGATAACCGCAGCTTTTCTATATGTGTTATAAAAGGCAAGAAAGCGATATAGACGCAGGTAATGTTCGCATGATCCAATACAACAAGCTCTACGGTGGAAGATTCATCACCGTTGCGCTTTTCTCGATACTATCCATAGCGGGAATAGCATTCTCGGTCTATCTCTTCTACGTCGCGAACTCCTTCTACGCTTATCTGCTCGCTGCGTCGTTCACGGCACTCTCCATAATAGCGGGATTCTTCAACATCTACGCGTCCACGCTGTACTTCAAGTCCTACACATACGGGAAGCACTTCGAGAAGCTCAGGGCCAGCCTAAAGCCGATCTCGAGGTTCCCGAGCGTCGCGGTCGCGATACCTGTCTTCAACGAGGAACCTGCGATGGTCGAGGAGAACGTGAAGTCATTCAAGTCGCTTTCGTATCCGAAGAACAAGCTGAAGTTCTACCTTGTCGACGACTCGACAGACCCTGCAATAAGGAAGGGGCTCGAGGCAGTCGCGAAGAGGCAGGGCCTGGCGTACCTGCACAGGAACGAGAGGAAGGGATTCAAGGCCGGAGCCATCAACGAGATGGCGAAGGTATCGAAGGAGGAGTTCATAGCCATATTCGACTCTGATGAAACGCTTATCAACAACAGGTTCCTGCTTGACCTGCTCCCATATTTCGAAAACCAAAAGGTTTCGTACGTACAGACAGAGAAGAGATACAAGAAGGGGACCTTCTTCTCGGAGTCGATCGACATATTCGACGCCTTCTTCTTCAACTTCATACAGCCTGCGCGTGCGCTCAACAACACCGCGATATTCGCCGGGTCGTGCGGCCTGATAAGGAAGAGCGCGTTCGAAGACATAGGTGGATTCCCCGAATATATAATAGAGGATACATTCTTCTCGTTCGAATCCGACATGCACGGCTGGCAGAGCCTTTACGTCCCAGAGTGCTATGCGAAAGGGAGGCCTGTCTATACCTTCACCGAGCTTGCGAAGCAGCAGTGGCGCTATAACTACGGAGACACGCAGTTCCTCAGCTACTACTTCAAGAGGGGCGGATACAGGAAGATGAGCCCCCTCTCGAACGTTGAGTATACTGTCCATGGCTTCGGCCTAAACTACCTCTCGACAATACTGATACTTTTCACAGTAGTGTCTGCGCTTATCGTCTTCACTACTCTTCCATTCGCGCACGTTGACTTAAAGAGCCTAATACTGCAGAACCAGTGGGGCGTAGACCTCGAGACCCTTGGGTTCTTCGCGTTCACGCTATCGCTGCTTACTCCAGCGCTCCTCACAAGGGTGTACTTCGGCTCTTGGAAGAAGGGCTTCATGGTATTCCTGCTCAATTACGCGCTCGCCTTTGTCAGGGCGAAGGCGGCGGTCTCCACGCTCCTGAGGAGGAACCCTGCGATGAAGTGGAACAAGCACAAGGACAGCTTGGTTACGGAAAAGAGGATACTCACCGTCCTTAGCGACACGAAGATGGAGGTGGTGTTCGGCGTCTCGATGTTCACCCTCTCTCTTTTGGCTCTTTCACAGCTCAACCTGGCCGGCGGGATCTGGCTGTTCTGGTATGGTATTTTATACTTCCTAGCTGCATTCTTCTTGTACAAATATGGATGAGTGAGTTGCGTGATATATATAAGGATCCACAATTCTGACAACGGCTCTGTTGTCGCCATGTGCGACAAGACCCTGATAGACAAGGTGCTGACAGAGGGAGAGGCGGTCATGGACATAAAGACCTATGCCTCTTTCTACAACGAGAAGCTTGTTGGAAAGGATGAAGCGAAGAAGTTGATAGGAGATGCTGACGATGTCTATTCTGCTAACATAGTCGGGAAAGAGTCGGTTGCGGTCGCGCTGGAGATGAAGATGATAGAGGAGGAGAACGTCCTCAGGATACAGGAAGTGCCTTACGCCCACGCATACAGAGTGGAATATCCAAAGTGATCCTTTGGAGAAGCCAGAGCTCATCCTAATCGCGATTTTAATCGGATTGTCTGCGTTCTCTCTCGCGCTTGCGTACAGCCAGCTCGGGCCTGGGTGGGACCTGATCGCACACTACCTCAACGGGAGAAGCCTCTCCAACCCCGCCTTCTACCAGTGCCTCCTGAACCCGGTCTGCAACCAATACAACCAGACCCCCCTGTTCTACTTCGAGTCATACAGGGCGCCGTTGGCAGAATTCACTCTCGCCGCACTGTACCTCGCATTTCAGGGAACCGCTGCTGTAGCCGCCTATCTTGCACTGCTGCTCGTAGCATACTTCCTCGTGATAAGGTTTGTTGCAAGAAAGCTGGAGGTCAGCGAACTGCTCTCGTACGCGTTCCTTATCAGCCCGGTCTTGCTGTATACGAGCATGGTCGCTGGCAGCGAGGAGATGATGTCGCTGCTCTTCCTGTTCGTTGCGATCGGGCTTCTCGCGAGGAGGAGCGTTTGGTTCGGGCTGTTCCTTGGACTTGCGACTCTCGGGAAATATCCGACTCTTGCGCTCGCTCCAATGCTGTTCCTGATGTTCAAGCCGAAGAAGATCCTATACGCATCAGCGCTATTCGCGGCTGCGATAGCGCCATGGCTTATCTTCAGCGCCGTGTTCTTCCAGAACGCGCTCATAAGCTATGAACTCTCGCTAGCGATAGCGCAGAACAACGCAGGTCCATTCTCGATAAACATCGGCTCATTAATCACAGTCGTATTATATCCAATCGTGATCGGAGCGTTTGCAGCACTCTTCGTCTACAAGAAGAGGAAGGCGATTGTGGAATCGGCAAGGAGGCATATACCGAAGAAGGACCTTATCTCGTGGATGCAGAAGGACAGCCGGCTCTACATTTACACGGTCCTCTTCGTGTTCTTCATCCTGTCGCTCATTGCAACGCTTGCAATAGCGCCCTACTATGACACCTTCACCCAGGTGCGTTATGGATACCTCCTCTTCGCATCGAGCAGCCTTATTGTGATAGTCGCAATAAACGACCTGAGGAAATATACGAAGAGGAACCTGCCCGCTGCATGCGGGGCGCTCTCTATCCTGCTCTTCGTGCTGCTGGTAGTCTACCTTGAGCTTTTCGCTGTGATCCCATCCATCAGCGCAACGAGTAGTATTTACAGCAGCGCGAAGTCGGAGCTGGCTGCCCTTGGATTCCAGGGGTGCAGGATAATGTCCAACGACTGGGTGTTGATGCTTTACAGGAGCGTGAGCGCATTCTCCCAGTTCGACAAGAACGTATCCTCGCTCAGCTATCCGGTCCTCGTCTTCAAGAACGGGACTGATGCAACAAACCTCTATGCAGTGAGAAGCCTGCGGAATGCGAGCGTCGCCTACAACAGCTATTACTACGAAGTCTTGCTCCCGCGGAACTACGTGTGCTACAAATAGTCATGGCTGGAAGCTCGAGAGGAAAGATGTGCTGCCCGGATTTGTGAATATATAGTAGACGACCACGGCAAGAACGAGCAGCATAAGGAGCATCGTTACCTTGTTCCTCCTCGCAATGGAGTATACTATGAAGAGGATTGCAATCGCAATTACGAATAAGATTATCAATTCAGGACTGTTCATGAAAAGAACCACAGGGTGTCGCAGTCTATACTAGAAACCAAATATTAAAAATCCTGCGCTTGGGTCAATGGCAAGGCTTAAATAAAAATAGGCAGCAATACTCTACTCATGGAAGAAGAAACCAGGGAGATTGCAGGGAAGGACTTCCAGAGAGAGTTCTCCAGCCTGCTCTCCAGCGCGAAGAATAGGGTATTCCAGCTTGAGATGCTCGAGCAGTACGGGCAGCCATTCGAGAAGCAGTTCATAGAAGAGTTCAAGAGGGAGTCGCTAGACAGGAGCGCGCTGAAGGAGAGGCTGGCAGCGAACTACGGATTTGCGCCGGACTGGAAGGGGAAGAAAGTGGAGTTCAGCAGGGTCCACATAGTGTCGTTCCCGCTCACCAACTTCGTTAGATACAGGCTTGAGGCATACAAGATACTTGAGGAGATGGGAGAGGAAACGTTCTTCATAGAGAAGCAGAAGTTCTACCAGCTTCCGCTGCCGAGCGGGATAGAAGTCTCGAACTTCATCGATGTTGATGGGGCTGTGCTTCTGCAGAGGAACGATATAGACAAGGCGAAGAAGGAGTGCAGGGTCTCTGGCGGGAAGCTGATCGAAGAGCCTGACATCTATGAAAAGTACGAGACGTTCGAGCAGAGGCTGCTCAGCTCATCGCTTCCACTGAGGGAATTCGTGGACGACCCGAGAGTAAAGCTCAAGCTTGCCACCGTCCACCATGTCTGCAAGGAGTGCGGCTCAACAGAGGCGCTCGTCGTCAAGGAGTGGTGGACAAGGGGAGACGAGGGAAACATACAGCTTTTCAAGTGCGTGGACTGCGGCGCATCGATAAGGGAGTGGTAGCTGCTGCTGATTTACTTCTTTAGGGCGAGTATCGCCTGCGCTATATCGCCGTTTGATTCCCGCAGCGCCTTCTCCGCATCCTCTTTGCTCGCACCTGCGCCGTCCATCACCATCTTTATGTCGTCTTCGGTAATCTCCAGCTCTACCTTTTTCTCCTTCTCGGTTATCTCACCTGCTATCTGGTAGCTGACGGATCCCTGCGCACTGATAGCCGTGACCTGGGGATTCTCTACCACTATGTCCTTGTCAGCGCACTCTATCACCACGCGGAGCGCGTTGATTTCGCTTGTCTGTATCCCCATCTTCGCAAGCATGCTCTTCATCTGTCTTGGATCCATTCCTGGCATCATAGTATCACAATCATTTCTTTATCGCAAACAGAGTTAGCTCCTGCCTGTTGTGCGGCAGCTTCTTGAGCCTTATCCCTCTGTACTCCTTTGAAAGTATCTCTTCCACATCCTTTATGTGCTTTTCTATCCTGAAGTCCACAAGCTTGATCGTCAGTATAAGGTAGGCGCCTTTCTTAAGAATATCTGCGAACCTTATAGCAAGGTTTGCGCTGTCAGCAGGCGCTATGTTCATGTCCATCAGGAGGATGCCTATGTCCAGCCCCTTAAGCGACTCCATGTCGACATCATGCGCCCGCTTAGGGATATGGACAATCCTTCTCATGTCTAGCTTCTCATAGGCAAGGGCCGCGTTGTCCACTGCTATGACCTTCGCCCCCTGCTTCGCCATGTAGTTTGACCATCCCCCTGGCGCAGCACCTATGTCGAGCGCCAGCTTTAGCCCGCTTGCATCTATCCCAAAGTAGTCGACCGCCTCCTTGAGCTTGAACTCCGCCCTGCTTATCTTCTCATCCTTTCCGAACTTGTTCGCCCTGAATGCGTCGAGGACGTATTTCTCGTCTGTCTTGCAGATGAATATCTTGCCGCCAGCGAGGACGACGTAGACAAGGACCGTAGGGTTGTCCAGATCCGCGACAAGGCCCTGTTTCTCAAGTGCCTGCCCGAGGAAGACTTCTATGGTCTTTGCGTTAGCGCCGGAGTGCGACGATAGGTTCAGAGCCTCTATCTTGAACCTGTCCTTGCTCTTTATCACCTCCTGCAGAGCTATGAGGACCTCCTTGTTTACGTACTTCATCCCGTCGAGCTCTATCGAGACGGGGATCACGCTCTCCACGAACGTGAGTTCGCCAGGCCGCGCCGCCGCTTTTGATGACCCGACAATGAATCTTCCCGAGGGATCCGTGCTCTCTATCTTCAGGCTTGGGAATTCCTCGGCAAGCTCCTTAACTGCGCTCCGCAGGAAGCGCTTGTCGCAGAATATGAGATATCTTATTTCCACGGAGTTAATTAATGGCATAATTATTTAAGCACAGCATGACCCGCGTTTTCAAGGGGCGAGCCAGGGCTGGAGAGAATTAAAAACAAAAATAAGAAAGGTTGCAGGAAGACCTGCAACTCTTAACCGATTTCAAAAAAGGGTTACTTATTTCCCTTTCCGAAGTAAGCGCCCACCAAGCCGCCTACGAGGCCGATCACTCCGGCGATTATCGCTCCTATTATCAGGACGCCGACTATCAAGGTAGCAAAGCCTCCGACCAATGCGCCGCCGACTACTCCGAAGGCGTTTGCGAAGTACGCTATCTCAATTATCGCCACGATAATCGTTGCGACCGCAGGTCCGACGAATCCAGCTATCGCGCCGTTCTTGAGGTCCTTCACCATCCAGCCTGCAACCAGACCGGCGATGAATACGCCAATCAACCCTAGCAAGCCTATGTACGCGAACAGGCCGATAAGGCTGAAGACTATTGTGATCACTAATGCTACAATAGTCGCCATCACCAAACTTTTTTGTGCCATTCATAACACCTAATTGTTTATCAATAGAAACAACGCTTTTAATACCTTTCTCTCAGGAACCTCTGCTCGGTGCGCTGATATAAAAATTAGTTTATACCGATTCCAGCTTTCCTCAGCACATATTTTTCTATCCGGCTTACTCTCGTCCCTTGTTGTTTTCGGCATATCCGGTCACTTGCTTATAGAAGACTGGGTTCTATTTAACATTCCTTTACTTCTCTTCCTCCTTCTCCTTGAGCAGCCTGTCCAGCTTTCCTTCTATCCGATCAAGACGCTTGTTCAGCTCGACCATCGCATCCATGACTATCTCATGCGGCGGATGTGGATGCATGTGCGGAGGCAGGGGCTTTCTCTCCCTTAGGTATTCGAGTATCTTCCTATCCTTGAGATGATAGTACTTCTTCCCGTCCTTCCATTCGTATGTGACAACACCTATGTCAGCAAGAAGGTTGAGGTGGAAATCAGCGGTCTGGGGGGCGAGCCCTATTTTGCCGGCTATCTCAGAGAGGTAGCTGTCTCTTTTTGAGAGTATGAGCAGTATCCTCTGCCTTACCTCGTTTCCAAGCGCTTTGTGCACCATGTCAGGTTCCATAATTGATTACTCCCTTTCCGCGTATATTAATCTTTCGATTTCTATATGAAAGCCGAAATGTTTATATACTTATCTTTCATAATACTATATGAAACTCGAAAGTGATATATATGACACCAAAATTGGAAGAAGAAATGGATGAAGAGGAGGAAAGGGAGTGGAGAGAGCGCGGACCTGGGCCATTGCCACCACATATGATGCACGGACCGCATGGGCCGTATGGACCACACGCACGCATGCACAGGCCTCTCGGACCACCAAGACCACAGGAAGGGCTTACGCACGAGGACCTTGCGGACATGATGGACGCAAAGTTTGCGCGCGTGTTTCGAGAACTGAGAGAATTGAGGGAAAGGCGTTGATGCCCTCTCCCATTTTGAATATTCTAGATTTTAGTCTTTTGATTTTGCCCTCCTTGATTCCTGTTTT